>NZ_JAQYUU010000001.1:2149436-2456499 GCF_028728205.1 Clostridium sp. 'White wine YQ' | reverse complement strand
TGATTTAAAGATTTACTATAGGGTTTTAAGTTTAAATAATAACTTATTATGCATGAATAAATTAAGTTTCCTATAGAAAAACTATAGATTCCCCTAATGAGTAAAAAAAAGAATTAGTCGCCTGCCAAATTTTCCTCACATTCGTTTGGAAAGGCAGATGCGAGAAAAAAATCGACGGCTCATAATCGCCTTGACGATTTTTTTACTCTTTAGGAATTATAAACATTAGAAGTTTGAATAACAATTAAATAATCAACAAGGAAACACTAATAAACTGTTAATTAATTAAACATAATTGTGGATAAAAAAACAAGAAAATTATAAAATAAGAGCAGATGAAAGATATTCACAAAATGAAATCAAGGTGATAATATGGAATTTAAAAATAATATTGAAGTGGGAGTATTTTTAGAAAGGCCAAATAGATTTAATGCTAAAGTAGTGCTAAATGGAGAAGAGATAGTAGTACATGTTCCTAATACTGGAAGGTGCAGAGAAATATTAAAGCCTAATACTAAAGTTATTTTACGTGAAGAATTAAATCCAAGTAGAAAGACAAAATATGATTTAATTGCAGCGTACAAAGATGAAAGTAAGCTAATAAATATAGACTCTCAAATACCTAATAAGGTAGTAAAAGAAGCCTTACAAAAAAGAATTATTAAAGAGCTTAGTAATTATGAGATTATAGAGAGTGAAAAGTTCTATGGAAGTAGCAGGTTTGACTTTAGATTGACAAATTCTTTAGGTGAAGTATATTATTTAGAGGTAAAGGGAGTTACTCTTGAACTCCATGGAAAAGCATCATTCCCAGATGCGCCGACTGAGCGAGGAACTAAACACGTTTTAGAGTTAATAGAAGCGAAGAAAAATGGTAACGGAGCTGGAATAATGTTTTTGATTCAGATGGAGGAGATACTGAGCTTTACACCAAACTATAGTATGGATTCTAAGTTTGGAGAAGCAGTAAAATTTGCAAATAAAAATGGTGTTGATATTTATGCATATTCTTGTAAGGTAACAGAAAAATCAATTGAAATATTAAAGGAAATTGAAGTAAAATTATAGGTTGTTTGGGGAGTGGGTAGAATGAAGTTTAAATATTGTCCACTATGTGGAAGAAAGTTAGAACTAAAAGATAGTTGGGATGAAGGGGCAGTACCATTCTGCGAACACGATGATACGTTGTTTTTTGACTTACCAAAGCCTTGTGCCGTAATAGCAGTTATTAAGGAAAAAGAAATTTTATTATTGAAGCAAAGTTATATATATAAAAATTCTAAAGTGCTTGTATCTGGATATGTTGGAGTAGATGAAACTGTAGAGCAAACTGTAGCAAGGGAAGTTATGGAGGAAACAGGGATACAGATAGAGAACATAGAATATTTAGGCAGTGATTTTGTATATGGTAAAGAACTATTAATGTTAACTTTTATGGCAAAATATAAGAGTGGAGATATAAATAAATCATCTGAGGTTGAAGCTTTAGAATGGATACCTTTAGAAAAGGCATTGGCACAGATGGAAGAAGACGCTATAGGAAAAAAAGTAGTAAAAAAAATACTAGAAAAATATAATTATTAATATTAATTTGCATTTATATTAGTATTTATAATTTGAAAAGAGTATCTTGAATAAGTAGGAACTCTTTTTTTGTTTCATATTTGATATCAAGATAAATATTACAAATTATTTAAGATAATGTTAATATATTTTATACTAAAATTTTTAGTATTATAATATATTTAGAATAAATTTTCATGGAGGTAATTGTATGTCACAAAAAGAGTCTAAGTTTGTACCTGAGATTAAGGGAACCTTAAGGAATCATGTTATTGAGGTGCCTCAAGTTATTAGAAATTGTAGCGGAATTAAGATATTTGGCAAGAGAATAAAATCATTATTATTTACTACAGATGTTGCAATAATAAGAAATACAAATGCGGATGCCATTATAGCAGTGTACCCATTTACACCTCAACCTGTAATTACTGAGGCTCTAGTTATGGCAGCAGATGTACCTGTATTTTGTGGAGTTGGCGGAGGTATAACTCAAGGGAAAAGAGTTATTAACTTAGCATTAGATGCTGAATTTAAAGGTGCTATGGGAGTAGTACTAAATGCCCCAACATCAAACGAGATAATAAGTAAGATAAGAAAAACTATTGATATACCTATTATTGTGACAATTGTATCTGAAAATGAGAATATAGAAGAGCGAATAGAATCAGGAGCAACTATATTAAATGTTTCAGGTGGTAAGGATACAGCTACAATTGTAAGAAAAATTAGGAGTCAATTTCCTGAATTCCCAGTAATCGCAACGGGAGGACCAACTGAAGAAAGTGTTGAAGAAACAATAAGAGCTGGGGCAAATGCAATAACTTATACACCACCTCTCGGAGCAGATATAATGAGTAGCTTAATGGATAGATATAGGAATTCTTAAATTTTTATTGACAACTAAAAGGAGTATGTTATCATATTAACATCAAGTTGAATACAATATAATATATACCTAGGGTAGAGGAGCTATTTACTATTAGTACTTAAAAGGAACTGGCAAGTGACGATCTTTAAGGAAAGGAGAAATAGCCGAAGAGATAGCAACGGCAGAAGTTATCTCTGGTCATGAATAGAAAATATTCATGATTGTCACTATATGTGGAGAGCTACAAGGTAGGCTAATTGCAATTAATTACGATGATTTTATTGTAATAATTACAATACCCTATACAAAAGAACTCTACCCGTCACAGATTTTTCTGTGACTTTTATTTTTCTTTAGGAATCTATAATATTTTAAAGTTGTGGATAACACTATAAGTTTGAATTATAATCTAAGGATTAACTAAACCTACCTAAAGAATAAAAAATAGAATTAGTCGCCTGCCAAATTTTCCTCACATGCGTTTGGAAAGGCAGATGCGAGAAAAAAATCGACGGCTCATAATCGCCTTGACGATTTTTTTATGGGGCAAATAAACAAGGGGGAATAAAGATGAAATTATTTGGTACAGCACAAATTGAGAACAATCAGCTATATATTGGAGGAGTTGAAGCTAGTATTTTAGATAAAGAATATGGAACACCAGTTTATGTAGTTGATGAGGAACTAGTAAGAAATAATTGTAGAGATTACTATAAAAGTTTTCAGTGTTCGGAGACAGGAAATAGAGTTGCTTATGCTGGAAAAGCTTTTTTAACATTAGAAATGTGTAGAATAATTAGAGATGAAGGCCTATATTTAGATGTAGTATCTGGTGGAGAATTATTTACTGCACTTAAGGCTGAATATCCAGCTGAAAAAATTTATTTTCATGGAAATAATAAAACTGTAGATGAGATAAAAATGGGTATAAGCAATGGAGTTGGGAGATTTGTAGTAGATAATTTATATGAACTAGAGATATTAGATTCTATTGCTAAAGAATACGGAATTGTTCAGAAGATATATCTAAGAATAACACCAGGAATAGAAGCGCATACCCATGAGTATATAAAAACTGGCCAAATAGACTCAAAATTTGGATTTGCTCCAGTTGGAGATCTGATTTTTGAAGCTATTAAAGCAGCATCTTCTTACAAAAACATTGAATTAAGTGGGCTTCATTGTCATATTGGATCTCAAATATTTGAAATAGAACCATATGAAGATGCAACAGAAATAATGTTGAACTTATTATTTAAGGCTCAAAAAGAACTAGGAATTAAAATACCTGAGTTAGATTTAGGTGGAGGATTCGGGGTTTATTATAATGAAGGAGATGAACCTAGAGAAACCAAGGAGTATTGTAAAGCGATACTCGATAAGGCAGAAGATGTATGTACGAAGCTTGGAATTGAGATGCCAACTTTATCAATTGAACCAGGAAGATCAATAATAGCAAATGCTGGTACAACTTTATATACTATAGGTTCAATTAAAGATATTCCAGAAGTAAGAAAATACGTTTCAGTAGATGGTGGTATGACTGATAATATAAGACCTGCATTATATAGAGCCGAATATAATTGTTTGGTTGTAAACAGACTAGGGGAAGAACAATATGAAGAGGTAACAATTGCAGGTAAGTGTTGCGAGTCAGGAGATATACTTATTAATGATATATCTATACCCAAGGTTGAGAGTGGAGATATATTAGCAGTATTTTCTACTGGAGCATATGGTTATTCTATGGCAAACAACTATAATAAAATTCCTAGACCTGCAGTTATTATGGTTAGGGAAGGAAAAGCTAGGGTTATATGTAAAAGAGAAAGTTATGAAGATATATTAAGAAATGAAATATAATACAAATAAGATTCAGTTATTTTGTAGCTGAATCTTATTTATTTTTTTATATTGAATAGTTAGGTTAATATTTTATAAATTCTTTATAGATTTTTTATTTTATTAAGGTTAAAATAAATAATACAAATATGATATACTATTTAATAATATCTTTATAGAAGGAGAATATTTTGAAATATATAATTGATAGAATTGAAGGAGACTTTGCTGTTTGTGAAAATGATGAAGGAGAACTTAAAGATATTGATATTTCTTTAATCCTTGGAGAAATTGCAAGTGGAAAAGTTATAATTAGTAAGGATGGATCTTATGTTGTTGATGAGATTTTAACAAAACAGAGAGAAGAAGAAATAAATAAATTAGTAGACGGAATATGGGAGGAATAATGGAGGATAATACTAATAACTCAGAAGTTGAACAAAAAAGTATAAGTGGTTTTAAAAGATTTATATATGATTGGATATTTCCAATAGTATTGGCTATTATTGCAACAGTAATAATAAATAAGTTTTTACTATTTAAGATATATATACCTTCGGAGTCAATGAAACCAACATTGCAAGTAAATGATCAGTTATTTGTAACAAGAGTATATAAACCAGAGAATTTAAAACATGGTGATATAATTGTATTTTATTCTAGTGAACTAGGAGATACACTTATAAAAAGGTTAATCGGAATTCCTGGAGATACTGTAAAAATAAAGGGCGGAGAAGTATATATTAACAATGAAAAAATAAATGAGGATTATGTAAAATATCCATCTTCATACGATGGAGAGTTTAAAGTACCTGAAGGAAAGTTTTTCTTTTTAGGAGATAACAGAGCAAATTCAGAAGATGCAAGATATTGGAATAATCCATTTATAGATGGCAAGGATATAAAGGGAAAAGCTCAATTAAGAGTGTATCCATTTAATAGATTTGGGTTTGTAAAATAACTAACTACAGAAAAATGGGGTGAAGAACATTTATGTTTAAAGATAATAAGAAATTAAAATATTTACTTATATATGGACTAATAGCAATTTCTATATTAGTAACATTCAATTATTCTAAGTCACTTTTCATGACTAAACAGTTAAAATATAATGAATTCAAGACTATGCTAAAAGATAAGCAGATTGAGGAAGTTGTAATAGATACTAATGTAATAAACATATATCCTATTAAGGAAAATAAAGATTATGGAAAAAGTATATATACTGTAAATCTTAATGATCCATCATTAGTTAAGGAATTAGATGATGCAGGTGTAAAATATGGTGGAAAAAAACAAGATAGTTTCCCAGTTATGGAACTTCTTCTTTCATGGATTTTACCAATGGTATTTGTGATTTTCATAGGAAGATTGATGTTTGGTAAAATGGATAAAAAAATGGGTGGAGGAGTAATGTCCTTTGGTAAAAATACTGCAAAACTATATGCAGAGGATCAAACAGGAATAACCTTCGATAATGTTGCAGGACAAGAAGAGGCAAAAGAATCCTTAAAAGAAATTGTAGATTTCTTACATAAGCCTGAAAGATATACTGAGATTGGGGCAAAACTACCTAAAGGAGCTCTATTAGTAGGGCCTCCTGGTACAGGTAAGACACTACTTGCAAAAGCTGTTGCAGGAGAAGCTAAAGTGCCATTTTTTTCTTTATCAGGTTCGGATTTTGTTGAAATGTTTGTGGGAATGGGAGCTTCAAGAGTTAGAGATCTTTTTAGACAAGCAGAAGAAAAAGCTCCTTGTATAGTGTTTATAGATGAAGTAGATGCAATTGGTAAGAGCAGAGAAGGAAATATAAGTGGAAATGATGAAAGAGAACAAACACTAAATCAACTACTTGCAGAGATGGACGGATTTGATTCTTCAAAAGGAGTTGTTATTTTAGCAGCTACAAATAGACCAGAAATACTGGATAAAGCATTGCTTAGACCAGGAAGATTTGATAGAAGAGTAATTGTAGATAGACCAGACTTAATTGGTAGACAAGAGATTTTAAAGGTACATGCTAAAGATGTAAAATTAGATTCAGAAGTTAACTTAGAGTCTATAGCAAAAGGAACTCCTGGAGCTGTAGGAGCTGACTTAGCAAACATTGTAAATGAGGCAGCTTTAAGGGCTGTTAAACATAAGAGAACTGAGGTTATTCAAGAAGATTTAGAAGAAGCAGTAGAAGTAATTATAGCAGGAAAAGAGAAGAAGGATAGAATATTATCACCTCGTGAAAAGAAAATCGTTGCTTTCCACGAAGTTGGGCATGCATTAGTTGCAGCATTATTAAAGAATACTGATCCTGTGCATAAAATTACTATAGTTCCAAGAACTATGGGAGCTTTAGGATATACTATGCAACTACCAGAGGAAGAAAAGTACTTGGTATCAAAGGATGAATTATTAGATCAAATTACAGTTATGCTTGGAGGAAGAGCCGCTGAAGAAGTAGAATTTAACTTAATTTCAACTGGTGCGTCAAATGATATTGAAAGAGCAACACAATCAGCAAGAAGTATGGTTGCACTTTATGGAATGACTGACACTTTTGATATGATGGCTTTAGAAACTGTAAGAAATAGATATTTAGATGGAAGAAATGCAGCTAACTGCTCAGAACAAACATTAACAAGAGTTGATGAAGAGACATTAAATATTATTAAAAATTGTCATAAGAAAGCAATAAAGCTTTTAGATGAAAATAGGGATCTTTTAACTAAGATATCAAATACATTATTGGATAAAGAAACTTTAATGGGGGATGAGTTCTTAGAGATGGTATTTGAAAAGTATCCAGAGCTTAAAGCCCTAAAAGAAGAAAAAGATAAAGAGAGAGAAAGTAGAGAAGAAGCAAGAAAAGCTATTTATGCCAAAAGTAAAGAAGAAGATATAAGCATAAATAATGAAAAAGTTAATGAAGATACTACTGATGAAAATAATAATCAAAGATTAGAAGAGAAGATAGAAAATATATCACTAGAATAATAAAAGTTTATTTGAGTAAAATAGTTTCCTTAGGGAAACTTTTTTACATCATAGGGAGGATGAAGCTTTTACATGGATAATAAAGATGTTGAATTTATAGTTGAGAAAAAAAAGCTAAGTGAAACTTTAGAAATATTGAATAATGAGATTTTAAGTGCGCTAGCAAAAAGAAAGGCAATTACTGAGTATATATTGGAATACAGAAAGAACTTTATAGATGAATATAAAGATGACGAAGATGCTGTAATTGAATTTTTCGATCATGAGAGATATGCAAAAGAAGAAGCTTTTAAAACAATAGATAGAAAATTAAAAGAAATGACCATATTAAAGGAATCTCCTTATTTCGGAAGAGTGACGTTTATTGAAGATAAAGAGCAATATCCTGAAAGTCTTTATATAGGAAGATTTGGAGTAACTAATGAAAATGATTTAGAACCTGTAGTAATAGATTGGAGAGCTCCAATAGCTTCCTTGTTTTATCATGGAACCCTAGGAAAAGCAAAATATAAGGCACCAATGGGAGAAATTGAAACTGAAATACTTGGAAGAAGACAAATAATTGTTAAAAAAGGAACCTTAGAAGGAATATTTGATTCAGAAATTGACGTTAAGGATGATATACTCCAAAAGATTTTAAGTGAAAATTCGTCTGAAAAATTAAGAGATATCATAATGACAATCCAACAAGAACAAGATGATATCATTAGAATGAGTAGAGAAATAAATATGGTAGTAGATGGTGTAGCTGGAAGTGGTAAGACCACGATAGCATTACATAGAGTTGCATATTTGTTGTATAACTATAGAAAAGCATTGGAAGGTAGAGTACTTATTTTAGGTCCCAATTCTATATTTATGGAATATATATCACAAGTGCTGCCAAGTTTAGGTGAAGTTGGTGTTAAGCAAGATACTTTTGTTAATTTTGCACTAAATGAGCTTAAGGATATAGAAGTAATGGATTTTCAAGAGTATATTGAAAAGATTTATTCAGGTGAAGAAGAATTTTTAAATGAAGTTAAGTATAAGAATTCTAATAAATTTACTAATTTTATAGAGAATTTTATAATCGAAAGTGAGCGTAACTATTTTAATTTAAAAGATGTTTGCTACTATGATGAAGTTGTTTATTCAAAAGAAGAAATAGAAAAGCTATTTATTGAAGATTATAAGTATATGCCTTTATTTAAAAGAAGTGAAAAAATTAAGAGAGTAATTATTTCAAGAATTAAAAACAAAAGAGATGAAAGAGTCTGGAAGTTAAATAAGGAAATTGAGGAATATAAAAAGACTCTAACATCAGAACAATTAGTTTTAGAGGAATTAAATTTAGAGTTCAGTAGAAGAATAAAAATAAGAGAGATTGTTAGAGAAGTGATTAATTCAAGAAAAGCAGTAGATGAATTTATGAACTGTGAAAAGCCAATTGAATTATATAATAGAATAAATGAATATAGAAGCCTAACTCACTTAGATTTAGCGCCTATATTATATTTAATGGTAAAACTTTGGGGAGCTAAATATAGAGGAGATATAAAACATATAGTTATTGATGAAGCACAAGATTATTCTAAGCTTCAATTTATGGCTATAAAAGAATATATAGGATGTAATAGCTTTACAATACTAGGAGATTCCAATCAACGACTAGTGAAGCTTGATGAAAAACCTGCTATGCTTAATTTAAGTGATATTTTTGGTGAAGATATTCATGAATTTAAACTTAATAAGAGTTATCGTTCTACAAAGGAAATTATGGAGTATGCTAATAAATATCTTCAAGAAGAAAAAATAATACCATTAGTTAGATCAGGAGATGTAGTTAAGGAATATACTTGCAACAATGAAGATCTCCTTAATCTAATAATAAAAGAAATAAAAGAGATGCAACAAGAAGGATTGGGAAGTATTGCAGTTATAAAAAAAGACGTTAATGGATTAAAGGAATTGGGGAACTTAATTAAAGAAGAAGTAAGTAATGTTGTATTTGACAGAGAAGAAGTTATCTATAATGGAGGGATAGTTCTAATACCTTCATATTTTGCTAAAGGATTAGAATTTGATGGAGTAATAATATTAGACGAAGATGAAGATAATAATAAGGAGAACTTAATAAAGTATATTATGAGTACAAGAGCTCTTCATAGATTGACTAGTATAAAAGTTGAAAAAAGGTAAAATATGCATAATTTTATGCATAATTTACATTCGTTGAAAGAAAATTTTAAGCCTAAAAAGATGAAAGTAAGATAAAATTTAATTTTTATACGAAAATATTATAAAAGTATTGCATAAATATAAACTAGTAGTGTATAATTATTCCTATACTAAAAATGATATTATTTTTGATGGATATATAATTATAATAAGGGGGTTATTTATTATGAAAAAAGAAATGTTAAAAAAGGTAATGGCATTATCATTAGTAAGTGTAATGGCATTGGGATTAATGGCATGTGGTAAGAAAGAAGAATCTAAAACAACTTTGCAAAAGATTAAAGATAGTGGGAAAATTGTTATGGGAACATCACCAGATTTTCCACCTTTCGAATTTAAGGATACTCAAGGTAATGTAGTTGGTATGGATGTAAGTATCGCGCAAGAAATTGCAAAGGACTTAGGAGTAAAGCTTGAAATAAAAGAGATGGATTTTGATGGATTACTACCAGCGTTACAAGGTAAAAAGTTTGATATGATATTATCAGGAATGACACCAAAAGAAGAAAGAAAGCAAAATGCAGATTTTTCAAATCTATATTATAAAACTGATAATGTATTTGTAGTAAAAGCAGAAAATAAAGATAAGTATACTAAACCAGAAGATTTCAATGGAAAGAAAATTGGAGTACAAAAAGGAACTGTTCAAGAAGATACAGTTAAAGAAAAAATAACTAATCCAGAATTGAATTCTTTAAGCAAAAATGGTGATGTAATAATGAACTTAAAGAGTGGTAAGATTGATGGTGTGTTATTAGAACAGCCAGTTGCTGAAGCATATGTTGCTAAAAATCCTGATTTAGCGTTATCATCAGCTGTAATTAAGGATCAAGTTGGAGGATATGCAATTGCTATGGCTAAGGGAGATACTGATCTTCAAGCAGCTATAAACAAGACTTTAGATAGATTAGAAAAAGAAGGTAAGCTAAAGAAATTCTTTGATGATGCAAATGCATTAGCTGGAGAATAGAACTTTTAATAAAAATAGTAATCTATGGATTTTCAAAAAATATTGGATAAATTGATGAATTTATTCAATATTTTTTTGAAAATCCTTAATTGATTTAATTGGAGGGAAGAGATTTGACATTACATTTTGATTTTCTGTCAAAATACAGTAATTATTTTGTAGTAGGAACTAAGAACACAATCATTTTAGCTTTATTTGCAGTTATAATAGGTACAATCCTTGGATTATTCTTAAGCATGATGAAGCTTTCAAAAGTTAAGATACTAAAGGCATTTTCAATAGCTTATATTGAATTTGTTAGAGGAACTCCTCTTTTAATTCAAATTTGGATAATATACATAGGATTACCTCTACTTATTGGAAGCGATTTACCTGATATGGCAATAGGTATCATTGCACTTTCACTAAATTCAGCTGCGTACGTCGCAGAGATAATCAGAGCTGGTATACAAGCTGTCGATAAAGGACAAATGGAAGCAGCGAGAAGCTTAGGAATGAAGCATGGGTTAGCAATGAAGGAAATTATAATCCCACAAGCATTTAAAAACATTCTTCCAGCATTAGGAAATGAGTTTATTTCAATAATCAAAGAGTCATCTATGGTTTCTGTAATTGGTGTTGCAGAACTTATGTATAACTCAGGCACAGTAAGAGCTGCATCTTTCTTAGGATTAGAGCCATTGATAGTAGCAGCAGCTATTTACTTTGTAATAACCTTTATTCTAACTAGAATTATGGGTGTGGTTGAAAGGAGGTTAAAAGCAAGTGATTCACGTTAATGATCTTCATAAGTATTTTGGTAAAAATGAAGTACTTAAAGGAATAAACGAGCATATAGAAAAACAAGAGGTTGTAGTTGTAATTGGACCTTCCGGTTCAGGTAAATCTACATTTTTAAGATGTCTTAACCTTCTAGAGGTTCCTACTAAAGGGGAAATTATTTTTGAAGGACAAAATATCACAGATAAAAAAGCTGATATAAATAAGATAAGAGAAAAAATGGGGATGGTTTTTCAAAGCTTTAATCTGTTTCCTCATAAAACAGTATTGGATAATATAATTTTATCCCCTATTAAGGTTAAAGGATGGAGCAGAGAAAAAGCCACTGCGAAAGCAATGGAATTACTTAAAAAAGTAGGCTTAGAAGACAAAGCAAGTGCATATCCAAGTAGTTTATCAGGTGGGCAGAAGCAAAGAATAGCTATTGCAAGAGCACTAGCTATGGAGCCAGACGTGATGCTATTTGATGAGCCAACTTCAGCGCTTGACCCTGAGATGGTTGGAGAGGTATTAGCTGTTATGAAGTCACTAGCTGCAGAAGGTATGACTATGATAGTAGTTACACATGAAATGGGATTTGCAAGAGAAGTAGGAGATAGAATCTTATTTATGGATGGAGGAAATGTAGTAGAACAAGGAACTCCAGAAGAGATATTTGGCAATCCTACACATCCAAGAACTAAAGACTTCTTGTCAAAGGTATTATAGAAATAAAGAGATGGCATTTGCCATCTCTTTAACTTTATATAAATATATTTAGAAATTATATGATGATTTTGCAGCGAATGCAGCCACGGCTATAAGAATTAAGAATATAATAACAATGGCATAGATAATTCCAAAAATGATTGGGACTGCAATGTTCACGCCTCCAGCCATGGAAATACGTCTTCTTGCAACTTCTTCATCGTTAGATAATCTCTTGATTTCCCTTATTTTCTTTTCAGCTGAATACTTGTAAAGCCAATTACCTAATAAACCTCCAGCAACCATTTCAGCCACATTTAATATAAAGCTAAAACCTGAACTTTTTATAAAAAATCTTGAAATTATATTAAAACCTAATATTGCGAAACCAAATGCATACATTTTTCTATAAAGTAACCATACCCAGTTAATAAAAAATGCAGGCCAATTCCAAGATATTTTTGATGCAGTGGCATCCATATCTGACCATTTTGTTAAGAAATAATCAGCTTTCTTTAATCCAACATAATTTTCTAAATCTTCTGTTGTTACTTCAGATGATGTGTAATAAGAATTATTTGAATAATTGCTAGTGTTCATTTCTGAAGCACAATAAGGACATTCGGTAGAATTTTCATATTCTCTACCACATTTAGGACAAATCATATGTAGCCTCCTTAAAATAATATTTATAATATTGATCATTTAATAATTAAGAATTGAAAATTTTGTTAATATTAAGACCTTATATATAAATATATCAAAAATAACGAATTATTACAAATTATTAATAATTATAACCATTATATTTTTTTATTTATTAGTGTATAATAGCATTTGAACGTTTAGCTGGAGGTAGATTATGAATAATAGAAAATTTATCAAATACATAGATGTAGTTGCCATTATAACCTATATACTTTTAGTTATAAAAAGTGATATATATCTAGCGATGATTAGAACCAATGGGTCAGCATCTATTGATTTTAAGTTAATGTATTTTGGAAAACCGGATATATTAGCACATTTAGTTTTTCCGCTCATAGTAGTTAGTTTTTCTTATTTATTTAAAGGTAAAGGGAAGACAGGATATAATCTAATCATAAATGCTTTAATTTCAATATTTTTTATTGCGGATATATGGTACTACAGAAGTAATGGAACATTTTTATCTATAAGCAACATATTATATCCAAGCACATTCAATCCACTTCATAAGAACTTATTTAATTTTAAACCGATTGACTTAATATTTGTTATGGATATTTTTATTTTAATAATTCTTATTGTTAAAACAAATATATTTAAAAAGACTTATGAAGGTAGAAGAAGTGTAATAGCATTTATTATTATTTTCTTACTTGGAGTAGGGTATACTAGTTATGCTCACTATGCTATTGATGTAGCAGATAAAACTAAAGGAGAAAAGATGTTATTCAGAACTTGCTGGGCACCTTTTCAAAGTATGTCTAATATGAGTCCTTTAGGATATCATGCTTATGATATATATGAATACTTAGTTTTGAATAGGACTGAAAAATTAAGTGAGAGTGATAAAACTCAAATATCTAGTTGGTTTGATTATAATAATGAAAATTTACCAGATAATAAATATAAAGGTATGCTTCAAGGAAAAAATCTTATTGCAATTCAAGTAGAATCTCTTGAGAATTTTGTAATAGGTCAAAAAGCTTATGGGCAAGAAATAACTCCAAATTTAAATAAGTTACTATCAAATTCACTATATTTCTCAGGTGTGCATGAACAAAATAATAGCGGTACAAGTTCCGATGCAGACTTTATGATAAATACTTCAGTATTTCCAATAAGAGAAGGGGCAACCTTCTTTAGATACCCTCAACGTGAATATACAACCTTAGCAGAGTTATTAAAGGATAAAGGGTATACATCATTATCTACTCATCCTGAGGTGGCTGGCAATTGGAATTGGGCACCAGTACATCAAGGAAGCCTTAAGTTTGATAAAACATTGGATATTACAAGTTATAATGTTGATGAGGTTATAGGATTAGGATTATCCGATCAATCTTATTTAAACCAAGTTGCAGATAAATTAACTGCATTAAAAGAGCCATTTTACGGTTATATGGTGACATTAACCAGTCACGGACCTTTTGATATACCAGATAATAAGAAGCTTTTAAAACTTCCAGAAGAGTTCGATAAAACTATATTAGGATCATACTTCCAAAGTGTTAGATATACTGATGAAGCTATAGGAAACTTTATTAAGAAACTTGATTCTGAAGGTGTGTTAAAGAATTCTGTTATTATGATATATGGTGATCATACTGGAGTTCATAAGTTCTATCCAGATCAACTTAAAAATGTAAAATTCGAAGGTGATTGGTGGCAACCAAATGATATGAAGATCCCTTATATTGTATATAACCCAAGCATTAAAGGAGAAGAGTTTAAAGTAAATGGAGGAGGAGTAGATATTCTTCCAACTATCTCATATCTTCTTGGGGTTGATAGAAAGGAATTTGGGTCAACTTCAATGGGAAGGGTATTAGTAAATACTAATAGGGACACTACAGTTTTAAACTCAGGTAAGATAATAGGAACTCCAAAGGATGCCAAGGAAGAACAACACTTAAAAGAAACTTTAGATGTAGCTAATAAAGTTGTTTTAGGAAATTATTTTGCAAAGAAATAAAAAGAATTAAGTGATAAAGTGCACTCCAAACGTTATGTATATAAAACATTTGGGGTGCACTTTAAATTTTACTTATTTTTGTTTATAAGAATAAATTTAGCTGAAAACATAGTCGATAGTAATTACACAGTTGTATTGGGGATGATACTCCTTAATAGATTCAGAAATACTTAATTTTAAATCTGATTCATTAATTGTTTTGTTTAATTCATCAGGATTTATAACTAAATCAAAAATTAAATTCTTAATTTCACCTTCACCTACAATTCTAAAATCATGATAGGATTTTATTATAGGATTATTTTTAACTATTTTTTCTAATTCATTTTTTGCAGATAGAACCTCTTCAGTTTCTACACATATAGGATCCATGTGTATAACAAGATAGATATTCAATTTTTCAGACAATTCCTTTTCTGCCTTATCAATTACCTCATGAATTTTCATTATATTAATATCAGAAGGTATTTCAGCGTGAATTGAGGCCATACATCTTCCAGGGCCATAGTTATGAATTATTAAATCATGTACTCCAGAAATTGGTTTATAAGATAAAATTCCTTCTTCTATGGATTTAACTAGACTAGGGTCAGGAGATTCTCCAAGTAAAGGACTAACAGTTTCTTTGATAAAGGTGAATCCAGCATAAATTATAGCCAAAGCAACGAGTATGCCTACATATCCATCTAGATGAAAAGGTAAAAATTTAGAAATTAAAAATGAGAATACAACTACTGAAGTTGTTAAAACATCTCCCATATTATCAGCAGCAATAGCTTTTAATGCAGTTGAGTTTATTTTATTTCCAACATTTCTATTAAAAATAGAAAGAAGTACATTAAAGGATATAGATAATAATAGTAATAGGAAATGAATTGTTTTAAAGGTTACAGGCTCGGGATCAAATATTTTTCCTAAAGACGATTTTATAAATTCAAAACCAACAATTAGTATCATAAATGCTACTATAAGAGCAGAAATATATTCCATACGGCCATGTCCAAAAGGATGTTCTTCATCAGCTGGTTTTGAACCGATTTTAAATCCTATTATCGTAACAATAGAAGAGGCAGAATCAGATAGACTATGAAATGCATCAGCTGTAATAGCAATGCTATTTGAAAATAATCCAACGAATATTTTTATTAAAAATAAAATAAAGTTTATAATAATGCCAACTATACCTGCAAAAAGTCCAATCTCATTTCTAGTCTTATCATCAAAGTTTTTTTGATCTTTATCATAGAGAACTTGAATACTTTTTAAAATCATCACGTCAACACTCCAATCAAAATGTATTATAAATATTTTAACTAATATTTAAATTTATATCAAATGCTTAGATACATTAAAAACTATGATATAATTGTTTACATGGGATTTTTTATGAAAATAGGGGAGAATAATTGAAGTAAATGTTAATTAACATTTACTTCTTAATAATATATTGAAGAGGTGATTATCTTGGAAAAAAAGTTAGCAAAAAATTTAATAGATTTTATATATGAAAGTCCTACTGCATTTCATGCTACAGAAAGAGTAAAGAGAGAGCTTAAGGCAAATGGATTTCAAGAATTAAAAGAAGAAGATAGATGGCAAATTACAAGTAAAGGTAAGTATTTTACTACAAAAAATCATTCTGCAATTATTGCATTTGCAGTTGGAAAAGAATCTCCAGCTAAAAGTGGATTTAAAATTATTGGAGCACATACAGATTCTCCTGGTTTTAGAATAAAACCAAACCCAGAGATGGTTATCGAGAATGCATATATTAAATTAAATACTGAGGTTTATGGTGGCCCTATACTACCGACATGGTTTGATAGACCATTAGCTTTAGCAGGGAGAGTAACTTTAAAATCTGAAAATCCTTTATGTCCTAAAGTTCAGTTTATTAATATAAATAAACCTATATTAATTATTCCTAATTTAGCTATACACATGAATAGAGATGTAAATGATGGTGTTAAAATAAATAGACAAAAAGATACACTTCCTCTTATATCTATGATTAATGATGAATTAGAAAAAGGTAATCTGATTTTAAAACTAATAGCAAAAGAGTTGAAGACAAATATAAATGAAATTATTGATTTTGATTTATTTCCGTATGAGTATGAGAAAGGAAGTATTATTGGATTAAATGAGGAATTTATAAGTTCATCTAGGTTAGATGATTTATCGATGGTACATGCAGGATTGGAGGCTCTATTATCAAGTAAAACAACAGATGGAACCAATGTTCTAGTATGTTATGATAATGAAGAAGTTGGTAGCTTAACAAAACAAGGAGCTGATTCAGAATTTTTAGCAAGCACCCTAGAAAGAATAGTACTTTCACTTAAAGGAGATAGAGAAGATTATTTAAGAAGTTTAGCTAGGAGTTTTATGATTTCAGCTGATTTAGCTCACGCTATACATCCAAACTACAGTGAGAAATCAGACCCTGTAAATAAGCCTATAATAAATGGAGGTCCAGTTATAAAAATAGCAGCATCTCAAAGCTATACAACAGATGCAGATTCATCCTCAGTATATCAAGAAATATGCAAAAAAGCAGGAGTTCCATGTCAAAAGTTTGTTAACCGTTCAGATATGAGAGGTGGGTCAACTATAGGACCTATTAGCTCATCTCATCTAAATATAAGATCTGTAGATATGGGAAGTCCTATTTTAGGAATGCACTCAATTAGAGAATTAGGCGGGGTAAAAGATCATTATTATACAATTAAGTCTTTTGAAGAGTTCTATAAGCTTTAAAAAGTATATAGGGTTTTTTATAGGAAACTTAATTTATTCTTGTTTGAATAGGTTATTAGTTGAACTTAAACCCTATAATGAAATTATTAGTTTAAAAACTTGGTAAATCCAAGTTTTTAAACTATATATAATGCATTAAAGAATTTACATGTCACTTCAACTCTTAGAAGTTTCAACTAAGAGTTTTACAATGAGATGTAATATGATTTTTGCATTATATATAAATAGACAAAAGAGTTATTCTTTATATAGACTCTGGTCTGTATAATCAAATTCTTGATAGGAAATATTATTGCAAACAATAGGGTCTTCAGTAGGATCAGGTAATTTTGTGTAATCTCCATTTGGAGAATAGCTTCTAAGCTCATGTTCTTCAGGTTTATAAAAGTCTCTATTGTTTGGTAGGTAATCTTTATTTTCATCTACGATATTATGAGTTGGATTATTTTTACTTTTATGTTTATTTCTTTTCATATATAAACCTCCCTTCATAAGTATATTTTTAACTAAAAATCAAAAAATACTATTGTAAAAGTTAGGAAGATATTATATAATGATATTAGGTAATAATAATTATTGTTTAATAGTGAACATAATTAGTTGAAAATTAAAAAAGTGGAGGTAGAGGAAATGATAGAAAAAAAGCAAATATACAGATGTGAATTATGTGGTAATATAGTAGAGGTTTTAAATGCAGGCGGAGGAACTTTAGTTTGTTGTGGAAAACCAATGACACTTTTAGAAGGAAATACAACTGAAGCAGCTACAGAAAAACATATACCAGTTGTTACTAAGGTAGAGGGTGGAGTACATGTAGTAGTTGGAGAAGTTGAACATCCAATGACAGAGGCTCATTCAATTCAATGGATAGAAGTAGTTACTGCAACTAAGGTATTAAGAAAAGATTTAACTCCAGCGGATAAACCAGAAGCTACTTTCCAAATAGATGAGGATGTTATAGAGGTAAGAGAATATTGTAATCTTCATGGATTATGGAAAGCAGTGCTATAATTTATATATTGAATATTTAAAGATAAGGATTAATATCCTTATCTTTTTGCATTTTAATGTAAAACTAAAAATATATAGGTGATTAGTTTTTTTATATATTTTAGAGTATAATAAGTAAGGATATTAATGAGTATTTTAAATATATAAATAGAATAATGTAAATATTGATTAGATTTCAAGTTAGAGAAAAATTGAAGCTTATTTACTTAAGAAGATTAGGAGTGAGGAAATGAGTTATAAACTAGTATGTATCGACATGGATGGTACTTTGTTAAATAACAAACATCAAGTAACAGAATTGAATAAAAAAGCTATAAGAGAGGCTGTTGAAAAAGGAGTGAAAATTGCTATCACTACTGGAAGATTATATACTTCAGCTAGTCTTTATGCAGAACTTATAGGTGTAAAGGTTGCGGTTATATCATCTAATGGTACTTATATTAGAGAGAAGGATGAAGATAAGGTTATTTTTAAACATCCCTTAAACAGAGACCAATTTAATAAAATTTGTGATATTATTGATAAATATGATGTAAGAACAAATTTTAATACTTTTAATAGATTTATAACCAGAGAACTTCCATCAGAAGATAATGCATATATGATTACAAATAAAACTGCACCGAAGCACTTGCAAGTAGCATTTGGAGTTCATGAGAATATGAGAGAAGTATATGATATATATGAGGGAGAAGTTCTTAAAGCTATAATGTTCCCTGAAAGTCCTGAACTAATAGAAAAAATAAAAAAGGATTTAATTGAACTTGGAGGACTTGAAGTAGTAAGTTCAGGTCCAGATAATATAGAGATTATGGCAGAAGGAACTTCAAAAGGAAGTGGAGTAAAAGCTTTTGCTGAAATATTAGGTATAAATAGAGAAGAGATTATTTGCATAGGAGATCATGAAAATGATATATCTATGGTAAAATACGCTGGACTTGGAATAGCAATGGGCAATGCAACGGAAAGCCTAAAAGCTGTGGCTGATTATGTTACAGATGATAATGAAAATTCCGGTGTAGGAAAGGCTATTAATAAGTTTATTTTAAATAAGTAGCTTTAAAATCACAGAGTTATTCTGTGATTTTTATTATATTTTTAAGGGATATTTAATTAAATTATATTTAAAGGTTACGTTTAGTATAAGATTTAATACGTTTAGGACAAATATATAAAATAAGTGTGATTTTTTGATACAATTTTATTGGATGATTTACATGGAGACTGGAGCCAAAAGACATATGAGTATAATGGAGAGATTAGCTGAAATAATTATTTTAAGAATAAATAAAGTAACTAACAAGGAAGGCTTGGAACTACAAAAAATGAAATTAGGCATGGAAATACTATTAATAAACATTTCAAAATTTCTAATAGTATTTTTTGTAGCTTTCAAAATTAATTTAATTATTGAAGCTTTTATTATTATGATTGTATTTGCTGCCCTAAGAAGCAATGCCTTTGGAATTCATTCTAAAAGCAGTATTGCTTGCACTATAACAACACTCTTATTGTTTGTAGGGGGAGGATATTTAAGTCACTATTTTTTGCTTAGCAGATACATAGTATTTCTTATCTTTATGATAATTAATGTATTACTGTATCAATATGCACCAGCAGATACTGAATATCATCCACTTTTGGGACAAGCATTTAGGAAAAGTCTAAGAAATAAAGCAGTAATAATTGGTGTAACTTTAATGGTAATAGCTTTAATTGTTCCAAGTGAAACCATTAGAAATTTAATTACTTTAGCTTCATGTGCTGAAGTTATTAGCATATTACCAATTACATATAAAGTATTAAATAGGAGGTATAGGAATTATGAAGGATATGAAAAAGCAACTATTAACTAAGATTGGTGAGGCTTCATCAAAATTAAGCGATAAGGCAATGGGTAAATGTATCATACTTGGTTTATATGAACCTAAAATACCAGCTGAAATGCTTAGAAAGAATGAAGATAAGTAAAGAATAATTAAAATAATAAGAGATACAATTTTAAATCAAATTGTATCTCTTATTATTTTTTATGGGATAATATTGTGATATAATGTAATAAAATGTAATGTAAGGAGATAACCGTGCCTTATGGAGATATATATAAAGTTATTAGGAACAATATTATTTGTATACACAGCTATAATTAATATAGCTCCATTTAAAATAAAAAAAAGAGATATAATTACAATGATAGTTCTGTCAGAGCTTTCAGCTAGAATAGTTATTAATATTAATGAATTTATAATTATGATACCAATAATAATGATTAGCATTGTATTCTTATATAAGAACAGTAAAAACTTGCTTATTAGTACTATAATACCACTATTCTCAGTTATTATAGCAGTAATTATAGATTCTAGTGTTAGTTACATGTTTATATTTATTTTTGATATGGATATTTACATGGCCAGCACTATAAGTAAGGTATACGTTGAGTTTATTGCAACAGGATTTGTATTAATTTTTGTTACTACAAAAGGAGTGCGTTATATCATTAAAAAGAGACATAGTATTTTTAATATTGAACTAAAAAATAAGTTTTCAATATTAATAACCTTAAGTTTATTGATAACTCTTATAATATTTTACATAAATATTATATTGGGAAGTAAATTTGGATTTACAAATGAAGTTCTTAAGGTAAATGGATTATTATTTTTTATATACTTTATTCTTTTAGGTGTGGTAATGCTCATATTATTTAAGAGTATTACTAAAGAAATGGAGCTAAAAAACAAGCAGAGTCACTTTGAGAGCCTACAAAAGTATACAGATAATTTAGAAAATCTATATAGTGATATGAGAGCATTCAAACATGACTACGTAAATATAATTTCTTCAATGATTGGTTATATTGAAGATGACGATATGGAAGGGTTAAAGAAGCATTTCAATGAAAATATATTGCCTTTAAGTAACGAGATAGGAAAAAATAACTCTAAAATAGCGCTACTTAAAAATATAAAGATTCCAGAGATTAAGGGGCTATTATCATCCAAGCTTATAAGAGCGCAGGAAATAGGTATTGAATTATTTATAGATATAGTAGAACCTATCGAAAATATAGATATGGATATTATAGATATTAGTAGATCTCTGGGAATATTATTAGACAACGCCATTGAGGCAGGTGAGAAATGCGAAAATCCTACTGTGAAGATTGCATTTGTTAAGAGGGGACAAGCATTGATTATTGCAATACTAAATAAATGTCCAGAAGACACACCTCCTATATATAAGATTTATAAGAAGGGGTATTCTACAAAAGGGGAAAATAGGGGTGTTGGACTTAGTAATTTAAAAGAGATACTTGAAAAGTACAATAATGTTTCTATAGATACAACGATAGAAAATGAGGAATTCATACAAAAAATAACTATTGATAGTAATTTTGTATAAGGTGGGGGAGTATAGATGCTTAAAGTATTTATATGTGAGGATAATGATGAACAAAGAAATGCCTATAAAAAGGCAGTTAATGATACAATAATTATTGAAAATTTAGATATGAGCATAGCTTTAGTTACTCCTAAGCCCCAAGATGTCATAGAGTATATTAAAAACAATGAGGGTGCTGGTTTATATTTTCTAGATGTAGATTTAAAACAAGAGCTTAATGGGATAGCACTTGCAGCAGAAATACGAAAATATGACCCAAGAGGATTTATTGTATTTATAACAACGCATGGAGAAATGAGTTATTTGACATTTACTTTTAAGGTAGAAGCGTTAGATTATATAGTCAAGGATAATCCAAAAGAGGTAAAGGATAGAATAAGAGAATGTATTTTAAATGCTAATGAGAAATATTCTTCTAAGAATTCTGATATGGAAGTTTTTAATGTAAAGATAAATGAGAAGATAATCAATATAGAATTTAATAAAATACTATTCTTCGAAACATCTACTAGAGCACATAAAGTCGTTGTACATGCTACGGATAGACATATTGAGTTTAATGGTAAGCTTAGTGACATTGAAGGAAAACTAGATGATAGATTTTATAGATGTCATAAATCGTATATAGTTAATAGGCGTAATATAAAGGAAATTGATACAAAGGATAGGATTGCATATATGATAAATGGGGAAGAATGTATAATTTCTAATAGGCATTTAAAAGGAATAACAAAGGTAAAATAGGGATTATTAATCACTAGAAAGCGTACTAAGTTCTTAAGTACGCTTTAATTTTTATGATATTATAGGTTTTTTATAGAAAATTTAGTTTATTATTACATAAGAAAGTTACTATTTGAACTTAAAAACCTATATAAAAATTAAACCAATTTTGTCCAAAAAAATTCAATGGCATACGAATATAGGATAAAGAATTAAAAGCAGGTGAATTAAAATGGATAAGAATATATTAAGATTACTAAATGAAAGCGCATATGAAGATAGTGAAATTGAAGAATATATGAGCTTTGCAACTGTTGATGAAGAGAAATTAAATAGAATAACAAATGATATTAAACTGAAAATTGCTAAAGATGCTTTAAGAGAGTCAGGAATATATGTGGAAAGTATTTTAAACGAAGGGGAGAAAATTGAGAAAGTAATTAAAGGAACAGATATAGATATGCTTGAGAGTTCGGCGATGGTGAATATGATGATGCCTATTCCATTTATGACAGGCGATGGATTTTCCTTTAATAGATTATTGTTTTGTACAAATGAAAGGATAATTGTTATCGCATCTAATTATTATAACAATCCTTTAGGAGTTAAAAGTTATCATAGGAAAGACATAAAAAAGATAAGTATTGGAAAGAAGGTAAAAAGAAGATTCCGATTAAATAATTTTTTGAAAGACAATATATCTATTTTAAAGATTTTTTTCATGATTTTTTACTCAATACCAATATTGTTTGGAATTGGTGTGACAGGATATGTTGTTAAAATGTTTATAGAGGAGTTTATTATAAACTCAGAATTTGTATCTATAATATGTGCAAGGATTATTGTATTGATATTTCTACTCATACTAATTATTCGCCCTAAACTTATAACAGAAGTACTGGTGGAGATAAAAGATGGAACAAGATATGATCTGATAATTAGAAATTATGACTATAAAGATATTCATAGCTATCTATGTAAGTTTTGGGAGATGAGAGGGAATAGCTATGACAGATAGGGATATTGTTTTAGCAATACTGAGTCATAAAGAAATTGCATTAGAAGAACTCAAGATAAAATATGGAAGGCTGTTATATGGAGTTATAAATAAGATAATAAACCCTATAAGTTATACCATGGATATAGAAGAATGTTTTAATGATGTTTTACTAACTATATGGAAAAATATAGATTGCTATGATGAAAATAAAGGGCAACTTAGGAATTTTTTAATATCAATAGCTAAATACAGGGCACTTGATTACAAAAGAAAAATAAGTAAGACTAAAATACATTTAGAGTTAAATGAAGAAATTATTGAGCAAAGAGAAGGAAAAGAAGATGCTACAGTATTAGATGATGAAGCATTTTATCATCTAATAGAAAACTTAAATGAAAAAGATAAAGTTATATTTGTTAAGAAATATCTACTTGATGAACCTATAGAAAAAATATCTATAGAACTAGAGATGAGTAAGGAAGCCATATATAAACGTCTAATTAGAGGAAGAGAGAAAATAAAAGAGAGTATTTTAAAAGAAGAAGGAGAAGAAAAATGTACTATGTGAAAATTTTCCCGAATGTATATGTAGTTAATTCAACCAATGAAGCTTTAAAAGATATTCATCTTACACTTGAGGGAGTAGAGGGATTAGACATAAGAATCAAAAAAATTTCAAAGAATATGATGGAAGCTAAAGCAATAACAACTACAAAAGCAAAAACACATAAAAGTTTATTTATGTACCATTTTGATAATAACAATTTAAAACATGAGTATTTAATAAGTGATAGCATTATATGGGGAGATAATAGAGATATAAAGATTGATATCTTAGATATTAACGAAGATGGAACATATAAAATTATAGTAGATAAAGGGTTTGTTCTAAAATAATGATATTTAGAAAAGGGGAAAAGAAGAGTGGCAAAGTATGAAAAAATTATAAAGGGAGATTTTGGCTCAGTCGTTAATGCAATTGATGAAAAGATACTTAATAGTGCTATGAGTATGAACTTAGTTGATGAAAGCAATTATGTCTGTGGTGAAACATTAGTAGCAATCCGTGTATATGATAAATATTTCATGCGAAATGGAAATAGGGCGAGTTTGACTCTTACTATAGTTGGGAATGATAGTGAAGTTTTTATTTCTGCAATAGGTGCAGGAGGAGGTTCAGGGGTAATATTTAACTTTAGCCTTGGAGCAGAATTAGACATGGTAAACATTGTAGAGTCAGCTGTAAATGAATTAAATTAAATAGCTTTTTGTTATAAACACCACTTAACTTAAGTGGTGTTTATTTTTACTCTTTAGGAATTTATAATATCTTAAGTTTTATGGTAACATTATAAGTTTCCCATAAAAAACCTATGGATTTTCCTAAAGAGTAAAAAATAGAATTAGTCTCATGCCAATTCTTTATTTAAATGTAGTATTGTTGTACTTTTGCCACATTATAAAGGCAATAAGTAGATAGCTTCAAACATTGACTGTAAATATATGGAAATATATAATAAAATCATAATAAACGTTTACAGAAATGGGAGTTAAGGGGGAAGTATGAGGAGGAGACTTTTAGTTACATTATTTTTAGCATTTACAATAATATTCTTCAGAGCTATCTCTGTTGAGGCACAAGAAAGAACTACAATCATTACAGCAATTGATAAGAGTGAGGTTAAAATAGGGGAAGAATTCAGGGTATATATTAAGGCAGAAAATGTTTATGACTTATATGGAGTGCAGTTTACTATAAACTATGACACGCAACTTCTAGATTTGGTTTCCAGTACGTTAGATATGAAAAATGGATTTAAAAGTTTCGGGGGAGAGACAGTAGATAAGTCCAAAGGAGTAATAACATATCCATTAATAAATTCAAATTCAAAAAAAGAATTGCTAAAAGAACAATTGATTGGAGAATTAGTTTTCAAAGGTAAGAGTAAAGGCGGAAATATATTAAATGCTAGTAACATTAAAGCTGTAGATAGTGATGCAGTAGTCATAAGTAAGAATACTGACTATTCAATTCCAATAAATGTAGTATCAAGTGAGGTAGTTTCTGTTACTCCTGCAAAACCTCAAACAGAAAATGACAACATTAAATCAGGAGATGGACAAAACACAAGTGATGATAAGGAAGAATCAAAGGGAGAGACTGATAAAGAAGATACAGGAAGTGATAAAGAGCAAGTTGCTAATAAAGAAGAGAAAAGTAATGTATCAGGAAGTAAGGAAGAGAATGGGACTTTAAAGAATAATGCAAAAGTGGAAAAAGGACAAGCTATAAATGGGGAAAGCAAAGGAATTAAGGAGTATATTCCATTAATATTAGCAAGTGTTGCTGCAATTATTATAGCAATTGGTTATAAAACTAAAGCAATTAATAAGATAAAAGATAAGTTGAAAACCAAAAAAGATAGGGGATGAATGATATGGTGAAAAAGCCAAAGAAATTCAATATTTTAAGGTGGGTTAAGAGAAATAGGGTAATAGCTGCTATTGTTTTAGCTATTATACTAATATCTGGCTCAATAGCTATATTAAAATCCATACCTAGAAAATTTCAGATAGAATATACCATCGGTCCTAAAGATATAGATAGTAAAACACTTAATGTAAATGTAAGAATAAAAGCTAAAGGACTATTTAAGCCAAAGCAATTTGTTTTAGTTAATGGGAATATGAGCGTCGATAATGAAAGTTGTGTGGATAGCCAGAAAAATCAAGTTAACTTTAAAGGTGAAAATGGAATTGTAGTAATAGATGGGTTGAAGAGTAAATCTGAATATATTGATTATAACTATAATGTTCAAATAGCTAAGTTAGGTAAACATGGTTATAATAGTGAGGTTTATGGCAAAATGTTATCTTATGAGGGGGAGTCAGTGCTCTCAATGCCCCTAGCTGCCATTGATGAGAAAAATAAAAAGGCAGATAGGGTTGAAGATATCAAAATTAAGAATATGGTTCCTGATAATTGGGATAGTATTATTCCATTTCAAAGTAAAGAATCAAAGACTACTTCTGAAATAAGTAATCCTTCATGGTTTGATTTATATGAAATAAGAAAATCTACATTTACATTTGGAAGTTTTAAAAAAGATGAACATATTACAGGGGATGGAGGATACACAGTTTATATCGATCCAGAAGCAGCGGGTTCATATACAGATGATGCAAAGAAGGGCTTAGAAGCTTTATATAACTATTATTCAAAAGTATTTAAGAAGAAGATAAATAACTATTCAATAGTAATCTTAAGAACTGAAGGAGAAAACAAAGGATATATAATTGGAGGAGCCAGTTCAAGGAATATGGCAAGTACGTTCAACCCAGAGAATGCTAGAGACTGGCAGTTGATGGGACATAGACTTTTTCATGCATTTTTTGAATCAAATGTAGCATTAGAAAAATTTAATGAAGCTCCTATGCTAAACTTCTATGAAGGATTGGCTACTTATTATGAAAATATGTCAATGATGAGCTTGCCTAAGGACTTAAGAGAAAGACTAAATATTTTTCCAGAAAAAGAATTCGGAAACTTATTTGAAAGATATATTTACATGAAATTAAAGTCACCAGAAAATTTAAATTTTGCGCCAGCAGATGAGGAAAGTATAACATCTTCACCAGGAAAAATAGAATTCTTACACTATACACAATCACCACTTGTAGTTAAATCTATGGAAGATACAATAAGCAAAAAAACATCTAAAGAAGATAATATTCTTAATTATATACTTTCAAATAAGGATGAAAAAAACTTCAATCTTTATAGTATGGTAAAAGAATTAATGAAAGAAGATGGTGAGGATTTTATAAATAAATATATTAAGGGATATGAAATTGTTCCATTATGGAATTTAGCCAAATCTAGTGAAGGTGAGAATAAAGAGGTTGTAAATAGACTAAATGAATTTGAATATCTGTTATATACATGGTTTGCTCAAGAAAATGAGCTTTATCTAAAAGATAATTTGAGCTCTGAAAATCTAGTAAAGATTGCAGTAGAAGCAGATAAAGAAGATGTTAAATTTGCAAGTAAGGATTTAGAAGCAAAAATAAAGGAGACATCACCAACCATGTACAACCTTTTAAAAGAATACGCTCTTAGAGCTAAGATATGTTCTTTAGAAATAGGTTCACCTTATTTAAGAGAACAGCTTCTTTCTAATAGAGAAAATGTTGAGAAATGGGAAGCATTTCTTAAGACTATAAAGTAGAGGGGGGATGCAAAAATAGAATTAGTCGCCTGCCAAATTTTCCTCACATGCGTTTGGAAAGGCCGATGCGATAAAAAAATCGACGGCTAATAATCGCCTTGACGATTTTTTTAAGGAGGTGATAAGGCAAAGAAAGGATAAATCTCATGAAACGGGGGAGTTTAAGTGAAGAAGGTCATAACTATTTTGTGTACTTTTCTAATGTTATTTACTTTTAGAACAATAACATATGCTGAAGAGAATACAATTCAGATTACAACTGATTCTAAAGAGTACCAAAAAGGTGATACAGTTAAGGTTATAGTAAAAACATCTAATGCAAATGATCTATATAGTGTAGATTTATCTATGAACTATAACGTAGAGGATTTGCAACTAATTAGTGCTAAGTTTGATGTGTTTAGTGAAATGGGAAGAAAAACAGATAATGGAACAGACAGATATCTTCTCTCTATCCTTGGAAAAGATAAAGGAGTAAATGGAGAAGTAAAAATAGGTGAGTTTGAGTTTAAGGCTTTAAAAACTGGAGATACAAAAATAACCTTACCATCCACAATATTTGTAAATAGTAAGGAAGAGAAAGCAGAAGGAATTAAAGCAAACTCATTAAGTATAAATGTTATAGAGAAGCCACAAGTAGTGAATGTTGAAAGTATAACATTAAACACTAATAAATACAGGTTAAAGGTAGGAGAAGAGTATAAATTAGTCCAAACCATTTTACCTAAAAATGCTTCAAATAAAAATGTTAGATGGACATCAAGTAATGGCAGCATAGTTGAAGTTAAGGATGGATGTATAAAAGGAATAGATGAGGGCAAAGCCTTAATAACAGTAACAACTGAGGATGGCAATAAGACAGCTACATGTAGTGTGGAGGTATATAAAGATAATTCAAATAATAATGGTAGTGGTGGTAATAACGGTAGTAATGGAGGAAATGGATCTAATGATCAACCAGGTGAACAGGAACCAGGTGGGAATACAAATATAGGTAAACTACCACAGACAGGAAAATATAATTATTTTCCAGTAATAGGATTGGGCATGATAGTTTTAGGCGTTATTATAAAGAAACACAATTAATGAAGGGGGAGAAACATGAACAGGTTATCTAAAAAGCTCGTTGGAATTGTTACAATGGCTTCTATGATAGTAACAGCTTTACCGGCAACAAGTGTCTTTGCATATGATAAAAGTCAAACAGTTCATGCACTAGGGAATTCGCATATAGATGCTGCATGGAACTGGAGATACGAAGAAACTATAAGAGAAGTTAATACAACCTTTAAAAGAGCACTTGATTTAATGGATGCTAATCCAGATTATAAATTCACTCAATCTTCTTCTAAATTTTATCAATGGGCAGATGAATATTACCCAGAGTTATCAAAGAGAATAAAGGAAAAAGTGAAGTCAGGAAATTGGGAAGTTGTAGGGGGACAAGTCATTGAACCGGATTTGAATACCACAAGTGGGGAATCTTTAGTTAGACAATCTTTATATGCTCAGCAATATTTCAGAGACAACTATGGACAAACTGCAAAAGTTGGATGGGTTCCAGACGTATTTGGCTTTAATTATAATATGCCTCAGATACTTAAGAAAAGTGGAATGGATTACTTTATAACAACAAAATTAAATTGGAATGACACTAATAAATTCCCATATGAATCCTTCAATTGGAAAGCTCCAGATGGAAGTGAAGTTCTTACCTATAAGCCAACTTTTGATTATTCATTTAGTGGGAGCGCTATAACTCAATCGAATGTATCAAGTACTATGAATTATCCAAGTTCAAAGGGACTTTCAGATAGTATACTATTATATGGATCAGGAGACCATGGTGGAGGACCTAATAATACTGATTTAACCAACTTCAAAAATATAAATAGTAAGGCTGATGCACCAAATGTTGTTTTTGATACAGCTTTGAATTCTTTTAGTAAAATTGAAGCTAAGGCTGATTCTTTACCAACAGTAGACGATGAGCTTTATTTAGAAAAGCATAGAGGAACCTTAACTTCTGCAGCATATATGAAAAAATATAATCGTGAAAGCGAGATAAAGGCAGAAGAATCAGAAAAACTTAGTTCTATTGCAACTTTGTTAGGATCAGAAAGCTATCCTCAAGGTAAGATTGATAAAGCTTGGGATAAAACAAATTTAAATCAATTCCATGATGTTTTACCAGGATCAGCAATAACTGCTGTATATAATGATGCTTTTAATGATGCAGAAATAGCATTAAACCAATTAGGTGGAACAATGAAAAATGCTATGAATGGAATAGCAAGTAGAGTAAATACTGATGGAGAAGGAAAAGCATTGGTATTATACAATCCACTTTCTTGGGATAGAGAAGAGACTGTTGAATCAGTTGTTATACTTTCAGCTACTGATAAAGATATAACTATTTTAGATGAAAATGGAAAAGAGGTACCAAGCCAAATAGTAAACAAAAACGGTGCAAAAGTTACTGTTTCCTATAAAGCAAAAGTACCTGCAATGGGATATACTGTTTATAGAGCAGTAGAAAAAACTTCTACAGCTAAAAATAGTACTATTACTGTAGATAATACCAATAAAACAATAGAAAATCAATTCTTTAAACTAAAATTAGATACAAAAACAGGAAATATTTCTAGTCTTTACGATAAGGTTAATGGAAGAGAAGTATTTGAATCAGGGAAACAAGGGAATGAACTACATGTTCTAGAAGATACTCCAAGAGAATGGGATGCTTGGGATGTCGATGGAGATGACATGAGAAGTACTCCATATGTTATAAATGACCTTGTATCTATTGATCTAGTTAATGATGGACCGAATAAAGCTACTTTCAGAGTTACCAAGAAATGGTCAAGTTCTACATTTGTACAAGACATATCTCTTTACTCTGACACTAATAGAGTAGATGTAGGAATGAATGTTGATTGGAATGAATATCAAAAATTATTAAAAGTTGCATTCCCAATGAATATAGCAAATCCAGAGAAAGCAACTTATGAAATAGCATATTCGTCAATAGATAGAAGTACAGATAAGAGTAGTTCAAAATTTGAAGTTTCAGGGCATAAATGGGCAGATATATCAAAGGATGGATATGGTGTATCAATATTAAATGATAGTAAATATGGATGGAATACCTTTGGAAATGTTATGCGTTTAACATTATTAAAAGCTGCAAATGATAGAGGTGGGGTAGAGGATAGAGGACATCAAGTAATCAACTATTCTATATATCCACATGCAGATGATTGGAAAGCAGCTAATACCGTTAAAAAGGGGTATGAATTTAATTATCCAATAATTTCTCAAGAAGTTGATAGTCATGCAGGAGATTTAGCTAAAACTCAATCATTTGGTAAGGTTGATAAAGACAACGTTATATTAACTGTATTAAAGAAAGCTGAAAAGTCTGATGATTATATCATAAGACTATATGAATCAAAGGGTGAAGCATCTACAAATGTTAAAATAAATCTTCCAGCAGGAATTGAAAGTGCTGTAGAGACAAATTTAATTGAAGATAATTTAGATGGGGCTCCAGTACCAGGAATAAATGGTAATACACTTTCAACAACCCTAGGAAAGTACGAGATAAAGACATTTAAGGTGAAGTTTAATAATTCTTCAATATTTAAAGATCATAAGCCAGTAGCAAAACCATTAGATTTGAGTAAGGACTTTAATATAGATGCAATATCTTATGATACAAATAGAAAAGATGGTGACTTTAATGGTAAGGGAGAAACCTTCTCAGCAGAGTTAATGCCAGATAAGGTTGTAAGTGAAGACATTAGCTTTAATATTGGTTCAAAAGATGATGGAGCTAAGAACTTCATTCAAGCAAAAGGACAAAGTGTTCAAGTACCTCAAGGAGAAAAACATGGCTTCCTATATCTTTTAGGTGCATCTGCAGGTGGAAGAAATGATGGTGAGTTTAAGGTAAATTATAAAGATGGCACATCAACTAGTAAAGATTTGAGTTTTACTGATTGGCAAGCAACCATAGGAAATGATCAAAAGACATATGTTAGAGATAATATTGCTATAAACTTAACGCATACTCATATTCCTACTGGTAACACTTATGATATAGACAATAATCTTTTTGTTTACAAGGTGGCATTAGATGGAAATAAAGAAATAAAAGATATACAATTGCCAGATTCACAAGGAATTAAGATAGCTGCAATGAGCTTTGTTGATGGAGATATACTTGCAAATTCTGATACAGAGGCACCATCAAAGGTTCAAAATCTTAAAGTTACTGGTCCAAAAGAATATTATTCTCCATATTTAGATTTATCTTGGGATGCTGCAAGTGATAATGTTGGTGTAGCTAACTATATGATATATAGAGCATCAAAAGAAGACTTATCAGATTTGACTTTAGTTGGAGTATCTGAAAATACTAGTTATAGAGATGAAAATGTTGAACAATTAGGTAAGTACACTTATATAATTAAGGCAGTGGATTTTGAAGGAAATACTGGAGAAGCTTCAGAAAAAGCAAGTCATTATGCATGTGGAAATATAGCATTAGGAGCGACTGCAACAGCTGATGGATCCATGAATGAGAGTGAGAGTCCACAAAAAGCAGTAGATGGAGATCTTACTACTAAGTGGTGTATAAATACAGGTAAGATTGAGCCACACTGGATAACTATTGATTTAAAACAAGAGCGTACAATTGATGGATTAAAACTTTTCCATGCAGGTGCAGGAGGAGAATCAGCTACTTGGAATACTAGTGACTACACTGTATTAGTTGGAAATGACTTGAACAATTTAACCGAAGTAGACAATGTATCAAATAATACTAAAAATATTACAGAACATCAATTTACAACACCTGCTAAAGGAAGATATATTAAGATAAATGTAACTAAGCCTACAGTAGATGGAAATGCTGCAGTAAGATTATATGAGATAAAGGTACTAGGAGACGATAAGGATTTCGTTGCATCAGTTCCAGAAGAAGCGCCATCTATTAAGGATGTGAAACAGGAAAATACTTCAGTTATAGTAAACTTTAATGAAGTAGATAAAGCGGATAGCTATATATTGGAATATGGTACTGAAAAAGGAAAGTATACTAATAAGATTGAAAATATCAAAACCAATACTATTTCATTAAGTGGATTAACAATTGGATCGACCTACTACTTTAGAGTAACGCCAGTTAATATTATGGGTCAAGGTAAGCCTTCAGAAGAAGTTAGTTATACTGTTAGAAAGCCAGTAATAACAACTGTAGATTTAAGCAATTCATTTAACTTAGATGGAATAGCGACAATAGAAAATAAAACAGATGGCAGCTTTGATGGACAAGGATGGGCATATGATGGAGCTACTATTCCAGAATCAATAACTTATGAAAACTTGCTATTTAAATTAGGATCAAAGAAAGACGGAGATAAAAATGTAATTAAATCGCTTGGGCAAGAAATTACATTACCTTCAGCTAATGCTAATAAGATATACTTCTTAGCGGCATCAAATAAGAGTAATCCACAAACTGCAAATGTAGTAGTAACTTATGATGACGGAACTACCGATAATAGACAATTTGTTGTTAGTGATTGGTGCAGGAGTGCAGCAACAAGTAGTGGTGAAGTTTCAGTACTATATAGTGAACAAAGAATTCAGAATTCTTCTGGTTATACTGGTCCTGCAACAAATATATATATGAATAGTATAAGTGTAGATCAATCAAAGAAACTTAAGAGCATAACATTACCTAATAATGATGGAATTAAGATATTTGCTATGACATTAACAGGTTTAGAAGCTGACGCTCCTAAGTCAGATAATGCTTACTTAAGTGGAATAAAGATCGGAGATCAGGACTTAGATAATTTCAACAAAGAAACTTATGAATATAACGTTATACTTCCATGGAATGAAGTTAATGCACCAAAAGTTTCAGGAATTGCAGAAGATTCAAAGGCAACTGTAGATTTAACTCAAGCAGAAAAGGTTCCAGGAACAGCAGCAATTAAGGTTAAAGCAGAAGATGGAACTGAGAAAGTCTATAAAATTAATTTTGTAAATGAAATATCATTGAATAAGGTTGAATTAAGTGCAGAGGCATTGGCTCTTGAAACTGGAAAAACAACAAATCTTAAGATAAAGGCAACTTTAAGTGACGAAAGTGAAGCTGATAATAGTAAACTTAATGTTCAGTATACAGTTGGAGATTCACAAATTTTAAGTGTTAAGGATGGAGTTGTTACTGCATTAAAGGCAGGAGAAACTACAGTTAAAGCATCAGTTACCTTAAATGGAAAAGTTGTAGAATCTAATACAATTACTATAAAGGTTACTGAAAGTGCAATGGAACCTGTAGTGACATCACTTACACCAAATAAAAAAGTTGTTAATGCAGGTGATGAAGTAGAATTTAAGGTTTCAGCGGATAAAGCAAAAGACTTAGCAGGATTTGATTTTACACTTTCATACAATAAAGAGCTATTTGAGTTAACTAAAGTTTCAGTAAATGAAAAGTTTGGATTTAGTGATTACAATGTAATTTCAAATGGAGTTAGAGTATTAGGTACTATTGTAGGAAATAATCCAGGAATAAGTGAAAAGACAGACTTGGTAACATTTACTTTTAAAGTTAAAAAGACAGATAAAAATATGGAATTTGTTTTGAATAAGGAAGCAAATTACACTGATGTTAACGGTAAGATTTTCACTTCTACTGAAGATGTAAAAACTTCACTTAATACTATGCGTAGTGCAGATACTAATAATGATGGTAAGATTATGATAGATGACTTGACAAGAGTAGCTAGAAGATTTGGTCAACCTGTAACAGGTGAAAATGAAAAGTATGATTTAAATTATGATGGAGCAATTGACATTCAAGATATAGCTATAATTGCAAAGACAATTTTAGGAAAATAATGTGGAGGGAGGAGCTGTTTCAAAAGAAAATTATACTACTTTTGGGGCGGCTCTTTTCCAAAAACAAATTTAATTAATTGATTATAAGGGTGATAATTATGGAAAGAGCAAATGAAATAATAAATATGTTACTTTCTGAAAATGATTATTTAACAACAAATGCGATTGCTGACAGGCTTAAAGTATCTAATAAAACTATTAGAAATGAATTTAATAAAATTGAGGAGATAATAAATAAATATAATTTAGAACTAGATAGAAAACCAGGAAGTGGAGTTTCAATTATAGGAAATGAGTTAGATATTATTAGTTTAAAGGAAGTAGTAAAACATATTAAAAACATAGTACCTTATTCATCAGAGGAGAGAAGAAATTATATATTAAATAGACTTTTTAAAGATAATACCAATTTAACAATAAGGCAATTAGCTACTGAATTATATGTAAGTAAGTCTACAATTCATAAGGATTTAATTTTAGTTTCAGAGTGGCTTTCATCATTTGACCTTACGCTAATTAAGAAACCCAATTTAGGAATAGAAATAGAAGGAAAAGAACAAGATTGGAGAAATGCATTCATCACGTTATTGTCATCACTAAATAATCGTGAAAGCAAAGATTATGTATTTAAGGATAATTTAAATATTAATAGTAGATTGGATGGGACTGTTTTAAATAAATTAAATTCTATAAGTCAATTAGATTATTATATAATTGAAAAAATTCTTTCAGAAGCAGAAGAAGAGTTGCAGTATGATTTCTCTGATGAGGCTTTTATAAATTTGATGATTCATATAGCCTTGAGTATTAAAAGAAAAGAGACAAAAGGAAGTTCAAATATAGCCAAAGGCTTAATTAATCCAATTGAAGGCAAAAAGGAATATGAAGCAGCTAAAAGTATAATAAGAAAAATAAATGTATATTTTAAAGTTAAACTTCCAGAATATGAAATTTACTATATAACTGTCCACATATTAGGATCCAAAAGATATGAACAAATTGATTCATCTGTAGTCACAAATATGGAAAATAGAAAAGAGGATCTGTCAGTTACAATTGCTAATGAAATTATAGGTATTATTGAAAATTATTTAGGAATTTATTTGCAAGAGGATAAGCAATTTAAGAATGCACTTATAATGCATCTTAGTCCAACAATAAATAGAATTAAATACGGATTAACCCTAAGAAATCCAATAACAGATGATATAGAGGAAAATTATCCTGAAGCATATGGGATAGCGTGGCTTAGTAATACAATATTTAAAAAGTATTTTGGGAAAATTATTTCAAGAGAAGAGATAGGATATTTAGCACTCCATATTGCAGCAGCCATTGAAAGAAATAGAAAACCATTAAAAGTTTTAGTAGTGTGTTCGAGTGGAATAGGAACCTCGCAGTTATTAGCGCTTAAAATAAAGAGACATTTTAGTGATATACAAGTGTTAGATGTAATTTCAGCATTATCAATTAAAAAGATGGATTTGAATGGAGTAGACCTTATAATATCAACAGTTGCAACAAATGTGAAGATCCCCCAAGTACTTATAAGTCCTCTGCTTTCTGAAAAAGATGTAAGAAAATTAGAGATTGTCATAAACTCAATAAAAAACAAAACTCCTATCTTAGACAAGGAATCTGTAATTAATGAGGATTTCATATATATTAATGAACAATATAATAGCAAGGAAGAGCTAATAAAAAATATATGTGAAAAATTAAGAAATCGAAGTTATATAAATGATGGATTTCTACAAAGTATTTTAGAGAGGGAAGAGAAATACACTACTGAAGTGGGAAATGGAGTAGCAATACCCCATGGAAACTTTAAGTATGTTAATGTACCTATAGTTGTATATATTAAGCTTAAAAAACCTATTATGTGGAAAGAAGATATGGTTCAAATAGTATTATTAGTATGTACTAGAGAAAAAGATACTACACAGTTCATAAAATTCTTTAGAAACTTTTATAAGCTTATTGAATCTGAAGAAGAAATTAGAAGGCTAGGAAATTATACAGATAAGGGTATAGTTAGAGAATGCTTAGAGAATATATTTTATGAAAATTAAGAGAGTATAATTTCAAAATCACTAGGAATGTACATTCCTAGTGATTTTTTTTACTGCTTAATTGTATGGAATTTACCACATCATTCTGTGAATAATAGTAAACGGTTAAACCGTTGAAATCAGTGGGGTTTGGAGTATAATTAAGGTATGGAAATAAGTGGTAATTACTAAATATATAGAAGTTAAAATAGATAGCTATAACTATTTAATATAGAAGGAAAGGATGTTTTTATGATAGTAGATGAAAAACTAATTGAACTCGAACTTAACGTTAAGGATAAAAATGAAGCAATATATAAATTAGCAGAAATGGCAGCTAAAGCTAACAAGATATCTTCAGTAGATGAATTCGTAAATTCAGTTTTAATGAGGGAGGAGGAATTTTCAACAGGAGTAGGAAATGGTATTGCAATACCTCATGGTAAAAGTAAGTCAGTAAATGAGGCTATGATAGTACTTGGAATATGTAAGAATCGTATAGAGTGGGATTCTCTTGATGGAGATCCAGTAGAGATAATTTTTATGTTAGGGGTACCAGAAGAAAATGCTAATAATATACATCTTAAGATATTGTCAAATCTATCAAGAAAACTTATGGATGAAGATTTTGTGAGGCGTTTAAAAGAAAGTAAAACAGTAAAATCAGTACTTGAAATATTGAATGAAATTGAAGTTAAAAATATCTAGAATATCTTTATCTTGTGAGGATAATTGATATAAATAAATGAAGGGAGAAATGAAAATGAAAGAGGAATTAAAGCGACTAAGGGAGTATCTAATGACAGGGGTATCGTACATGATACCAATAGTAGTAATCGGAGGAGTTTTTATAGCATTATCTATTGCTCTTAGCGGAGTTCAAGAAGGACAGGGCGCGGTTGTAACTAATCCATTTTTGACAAAATTAATGGATATAGGAAGTGCATCATTTTCTTTAATGGTTCCAGTACTTGCAGGATTTATCGCTTATGCAATTGCTGATAGACCAGGTTTAGCACCAGGATTAGTTGGTGGTGTTTTATCTAATAATATTAAGGCAGGTTTTTTAGGTGGAATTATAGCAGGTTTAATCGCAGGATATATAGCTAGATGGATTAAAGGATGGAAGGTAAATAAAAATTTAAGACCAATAATGCCTATATTCGTAATACCATTATTAACTTCTTTGGCTGTAGGATTGTTAATGTTATTTGTAATTGGTAATCCAATAGCATCATTAATGGCATCTATGACTGAAGGCTTAAAATCAATGAGTTCAGGAAACTCAGTTTTATTAGCAATTGTAATGGGTGCTATGATAGCATTTGATATGGGTGGACCAGTAAACAAGGTTGCATTTATGTTTGGTTCAGCTATGATTGCTGAAGGTATCTATACTGTAATGGGTCCAGTTGCTGTAGCGATTTGTATTCCTCCACTAGCTATGGGAGTAGCAACATTACTAGCACCTAAGAAATATACGAGAGCAGAAAAAGAAGCTGGTAAAGGTGCACTTGCTATGGGCCTCATAGGAATAACAGAGGGAGCTATACCATTCGCAGCTGGTGATCCTTTAAAAGTTATACCATCAATAGTAACTGGTTCAGCTGTAGGAGCTGCAATAGCAGCAATAGGAAAGGTTGGAGATCATGCACCTCATGGTGGACCAATAGTTCTTCCTGTTGTTGACAATAGGGTAATGTTCATAATTGCAGTTTTAGTTGGAATAGCAGTAGCTGCAATAATGGTAAATTTATTGAAGAAGGAAGTTCCTGAAGAGGAATTGGATGATTTGGAAGTAGAAGACTAGTATCAGTTTAAGACTATTATTTGGTAAGTGAAAAGAAAAGGGGAATTATTTATGAATATTGTTGCTATAACAGCATGTCCTACTGGCATTGCACATACTTATATGGCTGCTGAAGCCTTAGAAAAAGCTGCAAAAAAGTTAGGACACAAGATTAAAGTAGAAACTCAGGGATCAATAGGAATAGAGAATAGAATTACTGAAAAGGAAGCTAAAGCGGCTGATTTAGTAATTTTTGCAGCAGATGTTGCAGTAAAAGAAGAAAAAAGATTTAATGGGAAAGTAATTTATAGGGTTGAAGCTCAAAAAGCTATTAAAAATCCCAAGGATGTAGTTGAAAAGGCTGTAGAGCTTATAAAGGAATAATTTCAAGTTTTAATTATAGCTGATTTAATTTTACGTTGTAATAGTTTATAGATACAGTGTAGAAAATACAAACTTTTTGGTTATAAACACCTCCAATCTAGTATAGATATACTTATGGAGGTGTTTATTTTATGGATGCATCAATACTTTTAGTTATTATTCTAGCTGCATTAGTAAAGATATCTCCACACAAGTAAGATAAAGTAAAAGGAGCACAAGTGAATGAAGTAATATTTATTGTAATTTTATACATTTCCATAGCCATTCATGAATTAGGGCATCTTATAGCATTGAATATATTTGAAATAAAGGTGAAAAAATATCAGGTTGGAATAGGTACAAGTATATTAAACTTTTATATAAAAGGGATAGAATTTAACTTAAAGCTTATTCCAATAGGTGGAATGATTATGCCAGATGAGAGTGACTATGAAAAAATGAAATTAGGTAATAAATTAGTAGTGTGTTTAAGTGGAGTTCTAGCAAATTTATCTATAGCAGTTTTAGGATTATTTATATATGCTAAAGGTGATATCAATATAGTTAGTTCAATTGTAAATGATATATTAGTACTTATTAAAAACTATCTAAGCTTTGATAAGTTAACTTTCTATGACAATAGTTTTTCAATATTACTAACTGATGAGGTTAATAGTGTGGATTCAATAATACTAAATCATATAGTTTTAATAAATTTCGGACTCTTCTTATTAAATTTAATACCTATACCTCCACTGGATGGAAGCAAGCTTATAACTGAACCACTAACTCTTTTTTTTATTATCTTAGGTTTTAATAAAGTTAAAATAATAAAAACTATCAATATACTTTCAGTTTTGGGGATTATATTGATGTTTATACCTATAACCTCAAATATAATTTTAAAATTTATCAGAGAGAATTTGAAATTGTCCACTATTCTTTATGTAATAATAGGAATTTTAATTTGTTTGATTATATTAGAAGTTAAAACAGAATATTTATCTAGAAAAATATTTAAAAAATGAAGGGAAACAACTTATAATTGTTTCCCTTTCATTTTTTATATGCTAAGCGCCTTCATTCATTAATTTATATTGAGACATATAAAGTGAATAATAGGAACCTTTTAATTCAATTAATTCATCGTGATTTCCATTTTCAATAATCTGACCATCATCAATAACCATGATTCTATCGCAATCCCTAATGGTAGAAAGTCTATGAGCTATAACAAAAGATGTTCTTCCAGTAAGAAGTTTTTCTATACCTTGCTGAACAAGTTTTTCAGTATGGGTATCAATATTAGAGGTAGCTTCATCTAGAATTAATATCCTTGGATTTGCTAGGAGTGCTCTAGCAAAGGAAAGAAGCTGTCTTTGACCAACTGATAATTTTGAACCTCTTTCACTTACCTCTGTATCATAGCCCTTTTCAAGCTTCATTATAAAATCATGAGCATTAACAGCTTTAGCAGCTGCAATTACTTCTTCATCTGTAGCATTTAACTTACCATAACGTATATTTTCTTTAATAGTAGAAGAAAACAAGAAGGTATCTTGAAGCATTATTCCCATTTGACTACGAAGAGATTCTAAGTCCATGTGTTTAATGTTCTTATTATCTATTAGAACTTTACCGCTAGTTGCATCATAAAATCTACTTATTAGATTAACAATAGTTGTTTTTCCAGCACCAGTAGGTCCAACAAGAGCTATATTTTCTCCAGGGGTAACCTTAAAGCTAACATTATTTAGAACTTTTTTCTTGGAGTCATAGCTAAAAGATACATCTTTAAATTCTACAGTTCCTTTTATCTCAGGGAAAACTTCAGCTGAATCTATCGAATATATATCTGGCTTAATTTCCATGATTTCAAATATTCTTTGGGCAGCAGCGAAATTAGTTATTAGAGTATTATAAAAGTTGCTTATATTTACAATTGGTCTCCAAAACATTCCTATATACATAGTAAATGCAATTAATGTTCCTATGGTTATTTCATTAGAATCAATTAGCTTTATACCATTTAAGAAAACAATTATGGTTCCAATTCCCCAAGATAATTCAACTAAAGGCCAAAAGAAATCATTGTATCTAACAGCATCCATAAACCTATCTAACATATCAGTTAGAAGTGTTGAAAAGTTCTTATTTGTTAAGTTTTCGTTTGCGAAGCCTTGAACTATTTTGACTCCAGAAAAATTTTCATGAGTATAAGCATTTAAATTGGATCTTTTACTTCTATAAATCTCCCACTTTTTTCTAGAAATTGTTTCAATAGAAAACATTAAAATAAATAGTATAGGGAGTAGAGCTATTGATGCTAAAGCTAACTTAGCATTCATGAAAAACATAATGAAGGTTACACAAATCAAACTTAGTAATTCAGGGATAAGACTTGTAACACTGTTAGTGAATAAGTCTCCAAGAGCATTTACATCCCCTATAACTCTTGCTAGAATTTTCCCAACTGGCCTTGAGTCAAAGAACGCAAAGCCAAGTTTTTGTATATGAGTATATAAGTCATTACGTATACTTACAAGGGCATTATTTGTAACAGAAGACATTATCAATATTCTAAATCTTGAAGCAATCATAGAAGCAACATTTAAAACAATAAATAATAGTGCTAAAATCATCAATCCATTGTAGTCACTGTTACCAATATATTTATCAATAGAAATCTTTAGGAAATATGGATTTACAAGTCCTACAACCATTACAAATATTAAAAGTAATATTACTATAAAAACCTTAAGTCCATAGGGTTTTAAATAAGAGAATAGTCTTTTTAAAACCCTAGTTCTTGGTAAGGTCAGTATCATCTCATCTTGTTTTATGGAGTTTATACTCATGCAATCACCTCCTGAGTAATAGTTTCAAAATCTTTAAATTGTTCTTTGTAAATTTCATAATACTTTCCCTTAAGCTCTATTAGCTCATGGTGAGTACCTTTTTCAACTATTTCACCATTTTCAAGGAATAGTATTATATCAGCATTTTTAACTGCAGAAATCCTATGAGCTATGATAAATACAGTAGATTTATCATTTAAAGAGTTAAGGTTCTTTAGAAGTTGAAATTCAGTTTCCATATCTAAGGCAGAGGTAGCATCATCAAGTATAATAATTGGAGCCCTTCTAACTAGTGCTCTAGCAATAGATATTCTCTGTTTTTGTCCGCCTGATAAACCTAATCCTCTTTCACCAATTACTGTATTATAGCCTTCTGGAAGCTTAGTTATAAATCTACTTGCGCAGGCTAGGTTAGCAGCTTCAATAATTTGTTCATCACTCGCATTTCTATTACCAAAGCGAATATTTTCTTCTATGGTATCAGAAAATAAGAAAACGTCTTGAGGAACTATGGCAATATTACTTCTTAGGTCATTAAGTTTAATGTTTTTGACATCAATTCCATCAATTAATACTTTTCCTTTTGATACATCATAGTATCTTCCAAGTAGGTTAATTATAGATGTTTTTCCAGAACCCGTAGTACCCATTATTGCGACTGTACTTCCAGCAGGAATTCTTAGATTAATATCATTTAATACTTCCTCTTCTCCGTATTTAAAAGAAACATCTTTGAAATCAATATTTCCATTTATCTTAGATAGAGAAACTGAAGCAGAAGAATCTTTTATAGAAGGTTCTATATCCATTATCTTAAATATTTTATTAGCTGAAGCATTATTTTGAGCAATTATATTTATAAGCCAGCCAAGCATTCTCATAGGCCAGATTAAGTTCCATATATATCCGCTGAAGGCGACTAACGTTCCAAGAGTAATCTCTTTATTTATTACAAGAATTCCTCCTAAAGCAATCATAATTACTAAAGAAATGTTAGTTAAGAGTTCAATTGGAGGAAAGTAATCTGCTGTAATTTTTGCCTGGTCCATATTAAGCTTATAGTTCTTGCGATTCATTTTAAGAAATTTAAGAATTTCATGTTTTTCTCTACCAAAGGCTTTTACAAGTCTAACCCCTGAAATATTTTCTTGAGCAGTTGTATTTATAACGGCATTTTGGTCACTAATTTTTTCATAGGAATCTACTATTTTTGATTCAAGCTTTATAGCAATATAAGCTATTGGAAGCATTATTAGTATACAAGCTAAAGCAAGTTTCCAATCAAGATAAAGTAATATAACACTGCTGAATACAAAGTATAGAGAATTTTCAACGAATAATCTTAAACCAAAGCCTATGGCTCTCCAGATATTTTCGATATCTTCACCAATTCTAGACATAAGTTCACCAGTGTTCATTTTGTCAAAGTAACCAAAGGGAAGTTTTTGAATATGAGCAAATAATTCTTCTTTTAAATCTTTAGTTACCTTAGCGGATAAAAGATCAAATAAATATTCTTTTATATAACCAAAAACAGCTTTAATTATATTAATAACTATTATTCCACCTATTAAATAAGGGATTAAAGTTCTATCTCCACCAGTAATTACTTTATCAATAAATAGTTTTTGAACATAAGGTTCAAATAAACATACCACAATAACAAGAAGCATTGAAAAGGTAGGTATAGCGAGTAACCATTTGTGTTTAAAAATATAGTTTAGTATACGTTTCATAAAAGTGTAACCTCCTTTTAAAATGATTTTATTTGAAAAAATACATTCTCCGCGCTAGCAATGGAGAGCATTTTTATTAACAAAAATGAAAAAAGCCATGGACATACCATGGCTAAAAAACGTAAAAAAGTGTATAAAAAAACCATGGAACAATAGTCCATGGTGTAATAAACCCTTTTTATTAATTACTAATAACAAAAGAGACAGGACTATTGAATATTTTATTTAATTTTGTTAAATTATTAAATCTAAACATGGTTAACATATTTCCTACCTCCTTAAATTATTTTTATGATACAAGTAGAATAACATCATTGGAAATGCTTGTCAATAAAAAATGCAAAAAATTTAGTCTTTTTATAATATAATTAAAATAATGAATATTCCAAAATTTATAAAATAATAATTTGTAATTTGTCAGAAAGAGAAAAGATACTAACGTATTAATGGTATAGGAGGTGGAAATCATGGAAGATATTGATATAGTGAGAGGGATTATGTGTGGAGATCAAGATGCAATTAAAGAATTGAATAATAGATATGGGAAAATATTATTTGGAGTTTTAAATAAAGTATTACATGAAGCCTATGAAAGAAATGAAATAGAGGAATGCTTTAATGATTTATTGATGACCATATGGAATAAGATAGTTTTCTATAGGGAAGATAAGGGAAGTTTATTAAACTTTCTTGTGGCAGTTGCAAAATATAAGGCAATAGATTATAAAAGAAAACTTGTTAAGCAAAGTAGTCAGTTAGAGCTTAAAGAAGAAATATTATTAGAACAAGAGTATCAAGAAAATGGATTTAATTATGAAGGTGATGAAGGATTTTATAGCTTAATTAGAAATCTAAAGGAAGAAGAGAAGCAAATATTTATAAAAAGATATTTATTTGAAGAACCAATAGAAAAGATTGCAAAAGATATAGGAAAATCCAATGATTATATTTATCAAAAATTATCAAGAGGAAGGAAAAAGATAAAATTAGAATTGGAGGTGCAACCATGTTAGAAGATAAGATAATAAGCGAATTAAATGGCATTAGCTTTAGTATAGATGAGTTAAAAGAATATGAAGATTGGGGAACAATAAGTGATGAAAAATTAAGTGAAATATCTTATGATCTTCAAACTAGTTATTCTAGAGAGAAGGTTAAAGATATAGGTCAATATGTAAGTGAACTTTTACTAGAAGGAGAGTATATTGAGAAAACAGTAAAAGCTACAGATCCTAAGATGTTAGAAGCAATGATGACATTTGCAGCAATTGTGCCAGTAGCCTTTATTGGAGGCGGAGATATAAAATATAGCCATATAAATTTCTTCACCAATAGAAGAATTATTGTGGTCGGGTATAATATTACATCTAATAGGTATATCACATATATATATGACAAGGAAGAAATAGTAAATATAAGAATGGATAAGAGTATCCCATTATATAGAAATGAAAAAAATAAGAAAAAAAGTGAATATGCAAGATGGGAATTAATGAACTCTGTCATGCCAATTATAATATCTTTTGTTGCATTATTCTATCCATATTATTTATTTAAAAAGGCTACTGGATTTAATAATGGAATAGTAGAAACTATAGTGGGGTTAACATGTATGTTTTTAGGCTATCACATTGGTAGATATATGAGACCAAGAGGGGAAAGTGAGGTTATAATTGAGATGAAAGATGGGAAAAAATTTGATTTCTTTATTAGAAATTATAACTATAGAGAGATTAAGAATTATTTGAAGTATATGAATAAATAATTAATACAAAACCCCACTAGAGATAAATCTAGTGGGGTTAATTTATTAATCTTCACTTTTACCTACATCAGAAAGAACTAAACCTTTATTGTGATCTAATGCCCAAGAAATACCCCAGTCATTTTGGAATATCAATAGGTTTCTATCCTTTAAGTCTTTAACTTTCTTTGTATCTGAAGTTAAATTTAATGAGTCAATATCAATAGTAGTATTCTCAATCCACCTAACGTATCTATAAGAAAGTCTATCCATCTTAATATCTACGTTATATTCACTCTTAAGTCTATATTCCAATACTTCAAATTGAAGTACACCAACAACACCAACAATTATTTCTTCCATTCCTACATGAATTTCTTTAAATACTTGTATTGCACCTTCTTGAGCAATTTGAGTAACACCTTTAATAAATTGTTTTCTCTTCATAGTATCTACAGGTCTAACTCTTGCAAAGTGTTCTGGAGCAAAGGTTGGAATTCCTTCAAATTTAAATTTCTTACCGCTACATAAGGTATCTCCAATAGAGAAAATACCTGGATCAAAAACTCCAATTATATCACCAGCATAAGCTTCTTCAATAATTTCTCTATCTTGAGCAAGGAATTGTTGAGGTTGAGATAATTTTATCTTCTTTCCACCTTGGATATGATGAACCTCAAGTCCTTTATCAAATTTACCAGAACAAATTCTCATAAAAGCAATTCTATCTCTATGAGCTTTATTCATATTCGCTTGTATCTTAAATACAAAAGCTGAAAAATCCTTGTTAAATGGATCTATTTCTCCCATTGAAGAATTTCTAGGTAATGGAGCTGTAGTAAGTTCTAAAAAGTGTTGTAAAAATATTTCAACACCAAAATTAGTTAATGCAGAACCAAAGAATACAGGTGATAATTCTCCTGCTTTAACTTTTTCTAAGTCAAATTCATCTCCAGCAACATCTAATAATTCGATGTCTTCTTTAAGTTTATCATGAAGAGGTGCTCCTAAAAGATCTCTAAAAGCAGGATCTTCGATGTTTCCTTCAATCATTTCAACTTCTGTTTGACCGTGATTACCACCATTAAATACTGCAATTGCTTCTTTATCTCTTTCATAAACACCCTTAAAGTCCTTACCTGAACCTATAGGCCAGTTAAGCGGATATGACTTAATTCCAAGTTCATTCTCAATATCTTCTAATAATTGGAATGGATCTTGAGCTTCTCTGTCCATCTTATTTATGAAAGTGAATATTGGAATTCCTCTTAATGAACATACATGGAATAATTTCTTTGTTTGTTCCTCTACACCTTTAGCAGCATCAATAACCATAACAGCAGAATCAGCAGCCATAAGTGTTCTATATGTATCTTCAGAGAAGTCCTGATGTCCAGGGGTATCTAGTATATTTATACAGTAACCTTGATAGTTAAATTGCATAACTGAGGAAGTAACAGATATTCCTCTTTGCTGTTCTATTTCCATCCAGTCAGAAACTGCATGCTTTGAAGCTTTTCTTGCTTTAACAGATCCAGCAAGTCTTATAGCTCCACCATATAAAAGTAATTTTTCAGTTAGGGTAGTCTTACCGGCATCTGGGTGAGAAATAATAGCAAAGGTTCTTCTTTTCTCAATTTCTCTAATAAAATCTGCCACCTTGAGTTCCTCCTTAAGTGATTATATTAATTAAATAGAATTATTATCTTTAAAACAAACTACATTATATCAATTGAAGCGGGAAAATTCAACTAAAAATACAAGGGCAAAAGTGTAGAGATTGAAGAAATAAGAGTGAATTCGATTTTAAATAAAGTGTAAAAATACTTTCAATTTTCATTTTTAGAAATTTGCACTGCCATAAATAGAAGTATTATTATATAAGTAATAATAAAATATGGACATTCAATATGTCGAGATAGGTTTGGGGGAATGAATAAAGTGTATAAGTTAGTGTCTATTGATATAGATGGAACATTACTTGGAAGTAATAGACTGGTATCAGAAAAAACAAAGGAAGCAATAAGAAAAGCTACAGAACTAGGAGTAAAGATTGTTATAACATCTGGAAGACCAATTAATAGAGTTATTGAGTTAGTTAAAGAACTTGGTTTGGACAAAGATGAAGAATATGTCATAGCCAATAATGGATCTACAGTGCATAACACTAAGGACTTATCTATTATTTATGAAAGGCACTTAAGAGGAAAGGATCTAAAAAAAGTTTATAAGGTATTCAAAAGAGATGGATTAGCTTTTGAAGCTCATATGGATAGAGGATCATTAGTAGAAAAAGATATTGTAAATGTATTGCCAAACAACTGGAGATTGTCTTCTTCAGATACAAAAATAATTGATCTTAATAAAGAGTTAGATGATGAAGAAAAAGTCATTAAGTTTTTAATTATATCAAAGGTTGATGTGTTAGATGATATATATGAAGATATAAACAAAAAATTTAGTAATGAATATAGCATTGTTAGAAGTTTTGATCATCTATGCGAGTTTATGTATAAGGGATGTAATAAAGCAACAGGGTTAATGGAGCTAGGAAAACACTTAGGAATTAATCAAGATGAAATAATGTCCATTGGCGATGAACTTAATGATTTTGAAATGATTGAGTATGCAGGACTCGGAGTAGCAATGGGGAATGCTAGAGATGAGATTAAGAACATTGCAAACTATATAACTAAAAGTAATGATGAAGACGGAGTAGCATATGCACTAGAAAAGTTTATAATTAATACTAGATAACTTAAGATATTTAATGCAGGAGGACTAATTATGTACAAACTAATTGCTATAGATATGGATGGAACTTTGTTAAAAGATGATAAGAGTATTTCTGATATAACAAAGATGGGTTTAAAAAGTGCCCAAGAATTAGGTGTAAAGATAGTTCTTACTTCAGGAAGACCCATTCAGGGAATAAAGAAATACCTAGATGAATTAGATCTTACAGGAGAAGAAGATTATGTTATTGGTTTAAATGGAGCTTTAATTTGTAAAACAAGTGATTATTCAGTTGTAAGTAGTAATGCAACATTAACTGGGAAAGACCTAAAATATATTTATAATAAGGTAAAAGGACTTAACACATATATACATGCATTTACTAATAATGGTGACTTAGTTAATAAAACAAGTAAGTTTTCTGACAATGAAGAAAAGAGATTAAACTTAAAGATAAAGCAAGTAGATTTTCTTAAAGATGTGTTAGATAATGATGAAATACTTAAAGTGGTTTTAGAAGAAGAGAAGGAAGTATTAGATAAAATTACAGCAAAAGTTCCTAAGGAATTATTTGAAGAGTACAATGTTATTAGAAGTGTTGATTTTATGTTAGAATTTATGAATAGAGGGTGTAATAAGGCTTCAGGATTACAAAAGTTAGTTGAATACCTAGGGATTTCTAAAGAGGAAATAATTGCAATTGGAGACGCAGAGAATGATATAGAAATGATAGAATATGCAGGACTAGGTGTTGCAATGGGAAACGCAAAGGAAGAGATTAAAAGTATTGCGAATTTTATAACGAAGAGTAATGAAGAAGACGGAGTAACATTTGTAATAGAAAAATTCATAGTAGATACAGCTAAAGGAGAGAAATAATTTGAAGGATGAAAGATGGAAGCATGGTGGAGATATATACACTAATGGTTTATTCAAAGGAAAAGAACTTGTAGATTTTAGCTCTAATATAAATCCTTTAGGTGTCACTGACATGCTTAAAGATTCCATAGGGGAATTATTTAATGAGGTAGTAAGATATCCTGATTATCAATATAGAGAATTAAAGGCAAGTATTAGTGAATACCTATTAAGATATGAAAATATAAATATATCTAGTGAGGAAATGATTCTTGGGAATGGTGCGTCAGAGATATTAGACTTATCTATAAGTAAGATTAGTAAATTGGGAATAGTTGTGCCTTCTTTCGTCGAATACGAAGATTTTGCTTTAAAGTATAGTGCGGAAATTGAGTATATAAATTTAACTGAGGATTTTCAGTATGATTATAGTGAAATATTAAGTTCTTTAAAGAATTTAGATGGAATAATTCTAGGGAATCCTAATAATCCAACTGGAAATATAATCGATAAAGAGAGATTTCAAGAGGTATTAGATTTTGCAGAAAAAGAGAATAAAAAGATTATAGTAGATGAGGCATTTGTAGAGTTTTCAAGAGAAGGTAGTTCATTAGTAGATAAAATAGCTAGTTATAAATGTTTAGTAATAATTAGAGCATTTACTAAATTCTTTGGAATGCCAGGAGCTAGACTAGGATATGGAATAACCAGTGATAAGGAATTTATAGAAGAATTAAAGAAATATCAGCTTCCTTGGAATATAAACTCTTTTGCAGAAATAGCGTTGAAAAAATCCTACAAAGATGAAAATTACATAAGTAAAAGTAGAGAGTGGATAGCTAATGAAGTTGGTTATATGAAAAATGAACTATCTAATCTATCAGTATTTAAAAAAGTTTATGATACAAATTGTAACTTCATTTTATGTAAGTTAGATACAATGAAAACTAGTGAATTATATGAAAGGCTATTAAATAAAGGAATACTCATAAGAAATTGTTCAAATTTCAAAAATCTTGATGATACCTATGTAAGGTTTGCAATAAAGTCTAGAAATCTAAATGAATTGCTAATTGATAATTTGAAGGATTTATAGCGCATTTACAAAGAATTATTAGTGTGATATTATTTAAAAAACTGAATAGTATATCTTAAGGTGCCTAGTAAAGATAACAATTTTTGAATCAATAGATTGAGAAAAGTTATTTTACAGGTTAAAAGGGAATTGGGTTAAACGCCCAGGCAGCCCCCGCTACTGTAATGAGGATGAAACCTATATTAAACCACTGAGGGAAAACCCTTGGGAAGGATAGGGAGTAGGATGAATCAAAGCCAGAAGACCTGCCTAAGATGTGATAGGGTAAATTTTTCGGAGGGAGAAAGGAAACCATTAAGTGATTAGCATTATTAATAATTAAATGAACATGTAGATTTATTTTATATTGCTAAAATATTAGATTAATGTTTCCAGTGGATATTCCGCTGGTTTTTTTATTATAAAAAATTGGGGTGAAGGAAATGAACAAAAATGCAATGCTTCAAGCTAAGGAAAAATTAGATAACTTAATTAAGCCTATAGGTAGCCTTGGAGAACTAGAGAATATAGCAATTAAATTTGCAGGAATAACTGGCAAGGTAGAAAATCAAATAAATAAAAAAGCAATTGTTATTTTTTCCAGTGATAATGGGGTATGCGAAGAGGGGGTAGCATCAGCACCTCAAAGCGTTACTGCTATGCAGACAATAAACTTCTTAAGAGGAATTACGGGCATAGGTGTTCTTGCAAGAGTTAATAATTGTGATCTTAAAGTCATAGATATTGGCATAAAGGAAGAGATTAATTATCCTGGTTTAATAATAAAAAAGATAAGAAAAGGAACTTCTAATATAGCAAGAGGTGAAGCTATGACTATTGAAGAAGCAAATGAGGCTATTAATACTGGAATAGAAATAGCTTATGACCTAAAAAAGCAAGGGTATGACATTATCGGAACAGGAGAAATGGGGATAGGTAACACTACTAGCTCATCTTCAGTACTTATTGCACTAACAAATTGTAGTATTGATGAAGCAGTAGGAAGAGGTGCAGGACTTAAAGACGACCAGCTTACCTTGAAAAAGCAAGTAATCGAGAAAGTGATACAGATTAATTCGCCAATTAAAGAAGATCCTATGGATGTATTACATAAGGTCGGAGGCTTTGATATAGCTGGAATGGTTGGATTGTATCTAGGAGCTAAAAAGTATGAATTGCCAATAGTTATAGATGGGTATATTTCAGCAGTGGCAGCATTAATTGCATATAGAATAGATCCTGAAACAAAGGATTATATGTTCCCATCTCATATCTCAAAGGAGCAAGGATATAATATTGCAATGAATGAACTAGGATTAAATCCAATGTTAAATCTTTCAATGAGACTTGGTGAGGGGTCAGGATGCCCCCTTGCAATAAATATTATAGAAAATTCATTAAAGATAATAAATGAAATGGGAACTTTTGAGGAAGGAAATGTAGATATAAAAGATTATAAAGACCTATGGAGGGAAGAAATATGATCTTAGTAACTGGAGGGGCTAGAAGTGGAAAGTCTTCTTTTGGAGAAGAGTTGCTTAAGGATAAAGAAAAAGTACTATATATTGCAACATCAATACCTTTAGATGGTGAAATGAAGGAAAGAGTACAAAAGCATAGAAGTAGTAGAAATCCAAGTTGGGATACATTAGAAGCTTATGAAAATATAGCAACAAAAATTAAAAATGTATATGATGGAATTATTTTAGATTGCATTACTGTTATGATTACAAACCTACTTTTTATGAATATGGAATCCTTTGAAGAGAAAGATTTAATTAAAGTTGATTATAGGAAAAAAGAAGAGGATATTTTAAAAGAAATTTCTTTTATGATAGAGGAATTTAAAAATATTGAGGATAACTATGGAACAGAGATAGTCATTGTCACCAATGAAGTTGGAGCAGGGCTTGTTCCAGAACATAAATTAGGAAGAGAATTTAGAGATATTGCAGGAAGAGTTAATCAATATATTGCGAGAGAAGCTGATAAGGTATTTTTAGTTGTAAGCGGCATACCAGTTAAGATTAAGGGGGAATAACCTTGAAAAATTTTATATTGATACTTCAATTTATGACTAGAATACCTATAAATATTAATTTAAAAGTTGAAAGAGAAAACTTTCAAAAAGGAGTAGCTTTTTTCCCATTAGTAGGACTTATAGTTGGTGCGTTTGAAGCATCTATATTTTATATAAGTAGTAGAATAGTTCCTTTTAATACTTCTATTTTTGTAACAGTAATTTCACATGTAGTTATTACTGGTGCTATTCATATAGATGGTTTAGGTGATACCATAGATGGGATTTTTTCAGGTAGAAGTAAAGAGAAAATACTTGAGATAATGAAAGATTCTAGAGTGGGAACCTTTGGAGCTTTAGGAATAATATTTTTAATAGCAGGTAAGATTATTACCCTTTCTTCAATAAACTCTATAGAGATATATAAGGGGATTATTTTAGCACCTATAATTTCAAGAACTTTGATTACTCTTCTTATGTATAAAAGAAAATATGCAAGAGAAAAAGAAGGCATGGGAGATTTATTTATTGGAGTATTAGAGAAAAAGAATTTTATTATTGCATTATTGACGGGGATTATGCTGATTTCTATTATAGGAAGAATACAAGGAGTAGTTTTATTAAGTATTTGCTTTTTTTTCACAATACTATTTAGAAATTATATAGAGAAAAGAATAGGCGGGATAACTGGAGACATATTAGGTGCGTCAGTAGAATTAAATGAGTTATTAGTATTTTTAATATACAGTAGCTATTTATTTTAGGAGATAAAATGAAGATATTATTAATTAGGCACGGTGAAACAGAGGGAAATTACAAAGGTTTATATCAAGGGAGAAGTGAATATGGCTTAAATGAAGAAGGAAAGAAACAAGCAATTAAGCTAGGAGAATTACTTAAGGATTATAATATTTCAAAAGTATATTGTTCACCTCAAAAAAGATGTATAGAAACCTTAGAATTAATGAATAAAAAGTTTAGAGATATAGTATTCAGTGAAGAACTTCGAGAAATCGATTTTGGAAAATGGGAAGGCTTAAATTATAAAGAGATAGAAAAGTTATTTCCTGGGGAATGGAAAAACTTCATAGCAGATTATAGTAGCTTTACTTTCCCAAAAGGGGATTCCTTTAAAGACTTTTATTATAGATGTAATAGTTTTTTAGATAAACTTAAAAATGAAAAAGATAATGAAGTTATATTAATAGTCACCCATGGAGGGGTAATAAGAGCTTTATTTAGTGGTATTTTGTCTTTAGGATTAAAAGGATTTTATATAGTAAACCCTATGCAGGGAGCTTACAGTGAAATAAATATCTTCGGTAGTGAAGTAGAGATAAAGTACGTTAATAAGGATAATTAGGGGAGGGAAAAACTATGAAAAAAGCAAAAAGTATAATGTTACAAGGAACTGCATCTACTGTTGGGAAAAGTATTTTGTGTACAGCACTATGCAGAATATTTACAGAAGATAATTATGATGTTTTCCCTTTCAAGGCGCAAAATATGTCTTTAAATTCTGGAGTTACACCTGATGGACATGAGATGGGAAGAGCACAAATAATGCAAGCTGAAGCATGTTATAAAGTTCCAAGTTCCAAAATGAATCCTATTTTGCTAAAGCCTACTTCTGACAGAAAATCTCAAGTGGTTTTATTGGGTGAAGTATGGAATAACTTAGATGCTGTTGATTATTTTAAAAAGAAAAAGGAATTAAAAGAAAAAATTCAGGATGTTTATGGAGATATTAGTTCTAGACATGAAGTTATAGTTATTGAAGGGGCAGGTAGTCCAGCAGAAATAAATCTTTCAGATGAATTTGTAAATATGGGTATGGCAAAAATTGCAGAAAGCCCAGTTTTATTAGTAGGAGATATAGATAAGGGTGGGGTTTTTGCATCCTTATATGGGACTATTATGCTATTGCCTGAAGAGGAGAGAAAATTAATTAAAGGGATTATAATAAATAAGTTTAGGGGTAGTATAGAACTTTTAGAACCTGGGCTTAAGCAGATAGAGGATCTTACGGGAGTACCGGTTGTAGGAGTAATTCCACATTTTAAGCTAGACTTGGAAGATGAAGATAGCGTCACAGATTTTAGTAAGTTTAATAGAGATGGTGAATTAAAGATTGCGGTAATAAAAGTACCGTATATGTCTAATTTCACAGATTTTAATTCATTAGCTTTAAATACTGGGGTTAGGGTTGAGTTTGTTGAATTAAATCAGGAAATAGAAAAATATCATTTAATAATACTTCCTGGAAGCAAAAGTACCATTGGAGATTTAAAGGCTCTTAAGGAAAGTGGTATGGATGACAAGATAATTAAAGAGAGAGAAAGAGGGAAGTTCATCTTTGGTATTTGTGGCGGATATCAAATGCTAGGAAAAGAAGTAAGTGATGTTTCTGGTGTAGAAAGCAATTTGTCGAGGGAAACCGGTTTAGGCTTACTTCCAATATACACAGAATTTCAGAAAGACAAGAACACTGTACTTTCGGAAGGATATGAAAACTTATCAGGAAATAAGGTTAAAGGATATGAGATTCATATGGGGAAAACATATTTAACTGAAACATCTGATATTAAAGATTTCATAAAATTAACTTCAACTGATGGTGAAGATGGAGTTATATCACAAGACGAGAAGGTGATAGGAACTTATTTTCACGGTATTTTTGATAATGGAGAATTTACATTACAATTGTTAAATAAAATTAGAAAAACATTTAATATAGAACTTCAAAACAAAGTATTTAACTATTATGATTATAAGAATACTCAATATGATGAACTAGCATTAATAGTTAGAAAATCTTTAGATATGGAGAAGATATATAAGATTTTAAATGAGGGGGTGTAATAATGGATTTATTTTTAAGTTTTTTACTAGATACTGCAATAGGAGATCCATACAGCTTTCCTCATCCAGTAAAATTTATTGGAAAATATATAAAAACATTTGAGAAGTTTGCAAGAAGTAAAAATCCTAGTAATAAGAAGTTAAGATATTTCTGGGGACCATTATTATGCATTTCAACAATTTTAATTGTGTTTTTGGTCACATATGGAATTTTAAAATTAGCTTATAATGTGAACATATATCTATTTCACTTAATTAACATTTTAATTTTATGGACTACAATTGCGCCTAAGTGTTTGAGTGATGAGGGATATAAGGTATATAAGCCATTGAAAGAGGAAGATATAAGTAAAGCAAGAGAAAGAATATCATATTTAGTTTCTAGAGATACAAAAGAATTAGATAAGGAAGGAATATGCAAAGCTACAATCGAGACAATACTTGAAAATACTTCGGATGGAGTAATTGCTCCATTATTCTTTGCAATTATAGGGGGGGCTCCCTTAGCTATGGCATATAAGGCTGTAAACACACTGGATTCTATGGTTGGTTATAAAAATGAAAAATATATGGACCTAGGATTTTTTTCAGCTAAAGTTGATGATTTATTTAACTTGATACCAGCTAGAATAAGTGGGATTTTAATTGTTATTTCATCATTTTTTCTTAGATATGACACTAAAGGAGCATTTCATATTTTTATTAGAGATAGAAAAAATCACAAAAGTCCAAACTCTGCTCATCCAGAGGCAGCTGGAGCAGGTGCATTAGGAATAAGGCTAGGTGGACCTACTAGTTATTTTGGGAAAAAACTAGAGAAACCATATATAGGAGATAAGAAAAAAGAACTAGAAGCATATGACATAATTAAATCAATTAAACTTCTTTACACCTCAACCATATTAATTATGGTCATATATATCTTACTTATGATAAAATTGAACAATTTAATTTAGGAGGAAATTCAATGAGAATTAATAAGAAAGTAATATCAGTAATTATAACTTTAATATCAATGTTTGTATTAGTATCATGTTCAGATAAAAATGAAGAAAAAAAGGATACAGCTATAAAGATAACTGATTCATATAATAGGGAAATAACGTTAGATAAAGTTCCCGGGAGGGTTATATCAGTATCACCAGGAGCAACAGAAACTATATTTGCCCTTGGCTCTGAAAAAGTATTAGTGGGTAGATCAAATTATTGTGATTATCCAGAAAAGGCAAAAGAGATTGAATCAGTTGGGGAAATTACTGAGCCTAATATAGAAAAAATAACAGAATTAAAGCCAGATTTAGTAATAGCAGGGGCTCATTTTAGTAAGGAATTAGTAAATAAGCTTGAATCATTAGGAATTAATGTAGCAGTACTATATGGAGAAGATTCCTTTGATGGAGCTTATAAAAATATTCAAGATATTTCAAAGATATTAGGTAAAGAGAAAAAAGGACAAGAAATAATAGACGGGATGAAGAAAAAGGTAGCAGATGTAGAGAAGAAGATTAATGGATTGCAACAACCTAGTGTTTATTATGTTGTAGGGTTTGGAAAATCGGATTTTACAGCAGGAGGGGATACTTTTATAGGTCAAATCATAGCAAAAGCTGGTGGGGATAATATAGCAAAAGACGTAAATGGATGGAATTATTCAAAAGAAAAGATTATAGAGAAAAATCCACAAGTTATAGTTTTGTCAGATAAATATAATTCTAAAGAAGGTTTTACAACTGGAGAAGGATATAAGGAATTAAATGCTGTTAAAGAAGGAAAAGTATATGAGATAGATGATAATATGTTATCTAGACAGGGACCAAGACAGGCAGATGGATTAGAAGTATTAGCTAAAATACTTCACCCAGAAGCTTTTAAATAATAGGTGAAAAAAGTGAAGCATAGAAAGTTGTTTTTTATAGTTTTAATTTTATTAGTTATATTGTCAGTGTATTCTCTTACATTGGGAGCAGCAGATATTTCGTTTACTAAGGTACTAGCAATTATTAAAGATACCATACTAGGCAAATATAACGGAGATATAATGTCAAAAATTATAGTGAATATTAGGGGGCCACGAATACTTATGGCAATGCTAACAGGAATAGGATTGGCTGTTAGCGGAGCCGCTTTTCAAGGTATATTTAAAAACTCTATGGGGGATCCCTATGTTTTAGGCGTATCATCAGGTGCAGCATTAGGTGCAGCAGTTGGATTAGTTTTTAATCTAGAAAGCAGTAATTATATATACATAACACTCTTAGCTTTTATAGGAGCTATAACTACTATGTTACTTGTGTACAATATAGCTAAAGTAGGAGGAAGAATACCTACAGAAACACTACTATTATCAGGAATAGCAGTAAATTTTTTATTTAGTTCATTAATATCACTTCTTATGATTCTTAAAAAGGAAGCAATGGATAAAATAATATTTTGGACTTTGGGTAGTTTTAATAGCTCAAGTTATTCGCAAGTATTAATAGTTCTGCCAATAGTATTTATTGGGGGAATTTTAATATATTCGAAATATAAAGATATTAATATACTATCACTAGGCGAAGAGAGTGCCTATAGCTTGGGTGTTCAAGGGGAAAATATTAAGAAATTTCTAGTTATCTTATCATCATTAATAGTGGCAACTTTAGTTTCTTTTAGTGGAATAATTGGATTTGTAGGTTTGGTAATTCCACATATAGTTAGAATTATAGTAGGGAGTAATAATAGAGAAGTAATACCATTTTCTGCGTTGTTTGGCGGAATATTTTTAGTTATTTGCGATACAATAGCAAGAACTGTAATCCCTCCGACAGAACTTCCTGTAGGTGCCATTACAGCTCTAATAGGAGCGCCATACTTCATGTATTTATTAGTGCAAAAGAAAAGAGGTTAGTAATGAATTTTTTAAATGTTAAGGATTTAAGTTACAAGTCTAGGAATAATTTAATATTAAAAAATTTATCTGTAGAATTTTCATATGGAGGATTCTATTCAATAATAGGACCCAATGGAAGTGGAAAGACTACATTTATAAAGCATTTAATTAGAGCACTTAGAGCACAAGCGGGAGAAATATTACTTGAAGGTGAAAATATCGATAAATACAAAGCAAAAGAGTTCGCAGGAAGAATAAGCTATGTACCACAAATAGTTTCTTTTGATATGGATTTTAGTTGTTATGATACTGTAATGATGGGAAGAAATTACTTGCAAAAAGGTTTTTCCAGTGAAAGTTTAGAAGATATAAATAAAGTTAACGAAGCTATGAAGATTGCTGGTATATTTGATTTGAAAGATAGAAATATAAGAGAAATAAGTGGTGGTGAGAGAAGCAGGGTCTTTTTAGCAAGGGCTTTATGCCAGGATGCTAAGTGCATTATATTAGATGAACCGCTAGCACACCTTGATATAAAACATCAGTTATCAGTAATGAGATTACTAAGAGAAATAAATGAAAAAGAAAACAAAATAATTATTGTTGTTAATCATGATATAAATCTTGCTCTAAAGTTTTCCAAGAAGCTGATAGTTTTTCATGGAGGAAAGATAGAGGGAGAATATTCCCCAAAGGAATTTTTAGATACAAACTTATTAAATAAGGTATATGGATTAAATTTAAAAGAAGAAAATTTAAATAGAAATGAGCTATTAATAAACTTCTATTAGAATTGCTTATATTGTCTAACTTAAGTTGTAAAAAGTTGGGAAGGAATGTATAATATAATTAAAAAAATATATGAATTTGTTAGAAAGCAGCTGATTGCATAACTAGTATTCTGTTACAGAGGTAGCTATTTTCTAATTAATCTCATATAAATAACTATGGCTAAGGGAGGAAAGTTTTGAAAAAATACAAAGCAATAAAAATATTAGTTTTCTTGGTAGCTTTTGCTCTTATTTCTACTGGAATAAGTCTGGATGCAAAAGCTTTATCAATTAGCAGTCAAGTTAGGTATAGCGGCTCAACAAGAATAGAGACGGGAGTAGCTGTAAGTAAAGAAGGTTGGAGTACTTCTCAAAATGTAGTTTTAGCCTATGCGTACGATTTTCCTGATGCCCTGGCAGGGGTTTCACTTGCGTATAAGTTAAATTGTCCGATATTATTAACAGAGACTCAGTCAATACCAAAGGCTACATCAGATGAAATGAATAGATTAGGTGTTAAAAATGTATATATATTAGGGGGTATAGGTGTTATTTCTAAAAATGTAGAAAATACATTGGTCTCATCAGGAAAAAAGGTGATAAGACTTGGTGGACAAGATAGATTTAAAACATCAATTGAAATAACAAAGAACATTGATAATTTAACTCACACTGCAGTTATAGCAACAGCAAATGATTTTCCGGATGCCCTTGCAATAGCTCCATATGCAGCTATGAAGAACATTCCTATTTTATTTACAGAGGCAAATTCATTTACAAGTGATACTAAGAATTGGGTAATAAACAATGGAATTCAGAATGTTATTATCCCTGGTGGTATAGGAGTGGTATCTGCTAGTACAGAAAATGAATTAAAAAGCCTTGGGATAAATGTGCAAAGAATTTCAGGAGACAACAGATATTTAACAAACTTGAACATTGTTAAGACATTTGCATCAAGTTTTAGCAATGATGTGATGCTTGCAACAGGGGAGGACTTCCCAGATGCATTAACTGGTGGAGTATTAGCAGCTAAAACTAAAAGACCAATCTTATTAGTAACAAAAACTGAGATTGAAAGATCTGTACAAGATTATTTAGATGAAAAACCAAGTTTTAATATGTCAATATTGGGTGGTACTGGAGTTATACCTGATGATATAAAGTCATTATTTAGAAAAGTGGTGGTTGTTGATCCAGGACATGATTATGGAAAAGATGCAGGAGCGGTAGGAAATGGATATGCAGAAACAGATTTAGATATGCAAGTAGGGTTAAAGGTAGCCCAAAGTCTAGAGTCACAAGGTTATAAGGTTATATTAACTAGACAAGCATGGGAAAAACCTGCATCTATGACTTTGAATGACTCACTACAAAATAGAGTAAATATTGCTAATAATGCAAATGCTGATTTGTTTATAAGTATACATCATGATAGTGATAAGGATGATACACGAACTAGCGGAGTAAGCACACACTATAGCAGTTATAAGCCTAATATTGATAACTCTGATATAGTTGACGGGAAAGATCCTGGTGGATGGCCTTATGACGATTTGAAAATCGATTCAACTCCAAGTAAACAAGCTATTTTAGGAAGAGATCTTGCAAATGAAATTGTTAATAAGTTAGGTAAAAACATGGGGTATAACAATTTAAAAGCCCATGACCATGGGTTGTATGTAACTAAAAATACAAACATGGGAGCAGTATTAATAGAATGTGGATTCTTATCTAATCCAAGTGAAGCTAAGAGATCAGCTGACCCTCAAAATCAAGCTCTTTTAGGACAAAATATTGCACAAGCAGTAAAAGAAGTGTTACATTAATAAAGTAAGGAGAAGATCAACATATTATAATTGATGTAAATTATAATTATGAAGTATCTCCTCCTTTTAATTTAAAGATAGAATATTAATGTTTGGAGGAAAGACATGTATAAGATTATAGCTATCGATATGGATGGAACTCTGTTAAGAGAAGATAAAACCGTATCAGATAGAACAAAAGAAGCAATAAAAAAAGCAAAAGAATTAGGTGTAAAAGTTGTATTGGCCTCTGGAAGACCAATTGAAGGAATTGACAAATATTTAAAGGAATTAAACCTTATCTCAGAAAAAGATTATGTTTTAAGCTATAATGGAGCATTAGTGTTAAACACTGAAACTAGAGATGTAATAAGCAGTAGTTTATTATATGGTAGAGATGTACATAAACTATATGATATAAGTAAGAAGTTAGGGGTTAATATACATGCTTTTTCAAGAGCAAATGGCCTTATTACTCCTAAAAACAGCACATATACAGAGGTAGAAGCAAAGATTAATGGAATAGAAATAAATGTAATGCCATTTGAAAATGTAGCGAATGATGAAGAGATAGTAAAAATTATGATGATAGATGAACCAGATATATTAAGTGATGCTATTGAGAAATTACCAAAAGAGTTATATGAAAATTATACAGTTGTACAAAGTACACCATATTTTTTAGAATTTTTGAATAAAACTAGTAACAAAGGAACTGGTATAGAGGCATTGGCAGCACATTTAGGTATCAGCAAGGAAGAAGTTATATGCGTAGGAGATGCAGGAAATGATCACCATATGATAGAGTATGCAGGATTAGGGGTTGCAATGGGTAACGCCACAAATGAAATAAAAGATATTGCTAATTATGTCACCAAGAGCAATGAAGAGGATGGAGTAGCAGAAGTTATTGAAAAATTCATAGTAAAATAAAAGAAGATGGCTTAAACCATCTTCTTTTATTTTTTATCTTCAAAAATAAAATCATGCATTTGTTTAGTTGTTAAGTCCTTATCAAAAGTTTCATAGAAAACACCTTTGATTGTTGCGCCCTTTCCATTATCATCTCTAGGAAATCTATCTTGCTCTAGTGTAGATAATGATGTGGCATTAGTTGCAAGCTTTAATAAGTCAGTACTTGAAAGGCTTGTCTGTACCAATGGCAGTAATTCATTTAATATAGAAGGATATTTTGTTTTATTAGTAGCTTTTATCTTTTGGAATAAAGCATCCAAAACTGTCCTTTGTCTTTGAGTTCTTTCTTGATCTCCACCGTCATATCTTATTCTACAATATGCAAGTGCTTGAGTTCCATCTAAGTGATGAACTCCTGTACCTGTAAGATTATGAGGTGAAGAAGTGTTATTTACTTTATTAAGACTATCAATATATCCATTAATGTATTTTAAATCACCAGAAGTTAAGTTAATGTCTATACCATTCAAATCATTTATAACCTTAGGTAAACTTGAAAAATTTACTGTGGCAAAATCTTTAATATTTAAATCGAAGTTAGTGTTTAATGTACTTATTGCTAATTCTGGTCCGCCAAAAGCATAAGCATGAGTTATTTTATCTTCTCCATGACCTTTAATATTAACATAAGAATCTCTCATAATTGATGATAATCTTACGTTATTCCTTTTATTATCAATAGTAAGAATCATTATAGCATCGGAACGACCAGCCTCATTATCAGTAGCATCGATACCAAATAGAGCAATGTTAGTAACATCTTTATATTGTTCGTCTACCGTTTGAGATACACCTAAGTCTTGCTTGTCTATTTTAACTGTATCCACTTTGTGGAGCAGTGCATAAGCATACCCAATGCCTATAGCAGCGATTATTAATATAAACGCTAAAACTGAGAGTATAATTATCTTTTTCTTCTTAGGTTTTTTCGAAGATCTATTACTTCTTTTTTTGTTATTGTCCATAATAAGAGCAACCCCCTTCTTTATCCTTAGTATTTTAACATATTAATAAATTTAAGTAAATTACAAATATATTTCAAAATTAGGTAAAAAGTTAAAAAAATATAAAAAATCTCTATCAATAGACTTTTACAGCTAATAGTAGTATAATTAATTTCGGTATTTTGTAAAAAAAATTAGACTATGAAAAATATGTTTTGGAGGTATAAAATGAAAAACTTCAAAAGGCTGTTAGTTATATGTATTGATTTGTTTTTTGTAAATCTTGCATATTTATTAGCGATAGATTTGACATTCTACAATTCATTTACTGAGATAGCAACAATATACAAACAAGATGCACTAGCAATAAATTGTATATTTATAGTTTTCTTTACATTGTTTAAATTATACGATTCATTATGGTATTTAACTGGAACAGATGAATTTTTAATGGCAGTAGGTGGAAGTGTTTTTGCTGGATTAATTTCTATATTATATACAAGATTTTTAGGTAATACTATACCATTAAATGTATCAGTTATTGGAGTTGTATTTGCTATCTGTTTTGTTTTAGGGTATAGAATATTATATAGAGTATATAGAAGATATATGATATATGCACCATATAAATACGCATCTGGTCAGAAGAGGGTTATGATAGTTGGGGCTGGTTCTGCTGGGGCAATGATAATTAATGAAATACTATCTAGAAGAGAATTGAAATATAATCCTACAGTAATAGTAGATGATGATAAAAGTAAAATAGGAAAAAGGATTTCTGGAGTTACAGTTGAAGGAGATAGAGAGGATATTCCAAGACTTGTAAAAGAAAAAGAAATTGATTTAATAATCATTGCTATCCCATCAATTGATGAGAAAAATAAAATGGAGATTATAAATTTGTGTAAAAACACTGGATGTAAGATTCAGATAATACCAGGAATTTATGAAATATTAAAAGGTGATGCAGCAATTAGCAAAATAAAGGATGTAGACGTTGAAGATTTACTGGGAAGAGATCCTATTAATTTAGATAATAAAGGTATAAGTGATTATATAACTAATAAAACTGTTATAGTTACTGGCGGAGGCGGTTCAATAGGTTCAGAGCTATGCAGACAAATAGCTACATTCAAACCTAAATTGCTTATAATATTTGATATCTATGAGAATAATGCATATGATATTCAGAACGAACTTAAATATAATTATCCAAAATTAGATTTAAAAGTGTTAATTGGATCAGTAAGAGATAAGGATAGAATTGATGAAATATTTGGAGAATATAAACCAGACGTAGTTTTCCACGCTGCAGCTCATAAACATGTACCATTAATGGAAGACAGTCCAAAGGAAGCGATTAAAAATAATGTGTTTGGAACATATAATGTTGCATTAGCAGCAGATAAATATAAATCAAGTAGATTCGTACTTATATCAACAGATAAGGCAGTTAATCCAACTAATATAATGGGGGCAACAAAAAGATTATGTGAAATGGTTATTCAAGCTATGGATAAGAAAAGTAACACTGAATTTGTTGCAGTAAGATTCGGAAATGTATTAGGAAGTAATGGTTCTGTAATACCACTTTTTAAAAAACAAATCTCACAAGGTGGTCCAATTACAGTAACACATAAAAATATAACAAGATTTTTCATGCTAATTCCAGAGGCTGCACAACTTGTACTTCAAGCAGGAGCATTTGCAAAAGGTGGAGAAATATTTGTACTTGATATGGGCAAACCAGTTAAAATATACGATTTAGCATGTGATTTAATTAGATTATCAGGATTAGAGCCTAATAGAGATATAAAAATCAAGGTTACAGGATTAAGACCAGGAGAAAAATTATATGAAGAGCTTCTAATGAGTGAAGAAGGATTAACTAATACTACTCATAATAAGATTTATATTGGAAAACCTACTTTTGAAGATTTGAATAGTTTAATAAAAAAGTTAGATGAGCTCAATAAAATGTTATTAGAAAATGATTTAGATATGATAAGGGAAAAAATGAAAAATGTTGTACCAACTTATAATGATACTAATTATAGTGAAACAGCATTGGATTTAGATAATTAATTAAATATTACAGAAGAGATATGAGAAAGGAAAAGATATGCATTTGCAAAATACGAAAAATAATGAAAAGAATTTAACTAGACTATTATATATAATCTCAATGATTTTTATTGTTTTCTTACTTGTAATTAATAGAGAATTTTATGTTGCAGAAATTTTTTCATTAATTTTTTTGACGATAATATATAAATTTTTTAACTACGGAATAAAAAAGTTATTTTATTATATAACATTACTTTTTTCTATTATGGGTTTTACAATCAGTATTCCTTTAAAAAATTTGATAGGAATAGATAATGATATACATTTATATTATATATATCTATTTATATATATCGTTATTTGGAGTATTAATTTATTTAGAAAAAGAAATATATTAGATTTTTTTAAAAGACCTCTAAATTTAGTAGGAAGTATATTTTTTAGTTACGTTGTTATAAGTTTTTTTATCACGCATAACAAATCATTAGCAATTAAGACTTTAATAATATATTTTATGATGCTGGCATTTATAATAATGGTAGTTAGTGAGAACATGGAAAGAATTCAATTAAAGAGGACATTGCGTTTGTTACAGTTTGTAGCTACTGGAATAACAGTAGTTGGTTTATTAAAAATGATAACAGGATTAATGATAGAACCAACTAATAGCTTTATAAAAAGTGATGTGGATTTTAGTTTATTACCACATCTTACAAGAGTTCCAACTGTTTTCTTCTATAATCCTAATGATTATGCTTTAGTTGTGTCATTAATAATATTGGGTTTCTTTGTGAAATTAATATATGATAATGATAAAAATGAAAGAATATATTCAATAATTATGGTGATTTTTTCAGCATTAAATCTAATTTTCACAATGTCTAGAACAGCTTGGATTTCAGTATTTATGACTTTAATTTTCTTTATAGTGTATTTATTGATTAGAAGGAACTGGATTTTATTTAAAAGAGCAACTATTGTTTTTGTAGTTCTAGGAGGAATGTTTTTTACTCTATCATTTGTACCACAAACAGCACCATACTATGGAAAATTTAATGGAACTCCAGGTTTAAATAAAGTTGGATTAGATAATAATAAGGATGGAAAAAATAAAAAGTATGATGAAAGTGTAGGAATTGGAGAAGCTGGATCTACTAGTGAAAGAATAACATTAATTTATAATGTTATTAATGGGGTATTCAAAGAAAAGCATCTTCTAGGTTTTGGAGTTGGAAACGTAAATCAATATATAAAAGACCAACACAATACAAATGGAATATCAGATCCTCATAATTTATGGTTTCAATTATTGGGGGATTTTGGGATAATAGGTTTTGCGTGTTACCTTATAATAAATATTGTAGCATTTTTAAAATTGATCAGAAATGATAGTAAAAGATTCGACCCTGATAATGGAATAACTCATATGCTAATCCTATATATGGTAGCATCGTCACTTTTAGTTTTTGGACCGAGTAGTGTAATAGCATTTACACCATTTTGGCTATATATAGCAATATTATATTCATACTTTAATAGCAAGGAACTTAATTAAGTATATAATTGGAGGAATAATATGAAAATATTAACCGTTGTAGGAGCTAGACCTCAATTTATAAAGGCTGCTGCAGTATCAAAAGTTTTAAGAGAAACTTGTGAGGAAAAAATAATTCATACTGGTCAGCACTATGATAAGAATATGTCAGAAGTCTTTTTTGATGAGCTGAATATACCTAGACCAGATTTTAATTTACATATAGGTTCAGGGGGACATGGGTTCCAGACAGGAAATATGTTAATTAATCTTGAAGAAATATATTTAAATGAAAAACCAGATATGATTCTTGTATATGGAGATACTAATTCAACCTTGGCAGGAGCGTTGTGTGCAAGTAAAATGCTTATACCAGTAGCACATGTAGAGGCGGGATTAAGAAGCTTTAATATGGCAATGCCCGAAGAACAAAATAGAATATTGACAGACCATATTTCTAAATATCTATTTGCTCCTACAGAAACTGCCATGAAAAATTTGAAAAACGAAGGATTAACCAATAATACCTATAATGTAGGCGATGTAATGTTTGATGCAGTAAAACATTTTAAAGAAATAGCTAAAGAAAAATCTGTTCTTTATAAAAAGTTAATAGATACAAAAGATAACTTTATTTTAACTACAATTCATAGAGCAGAAAATACTAATAGTATACAAAGACTTAGTAACATAATTGAGGCCTTAAATGAATCAGGTGAAAAAATCATTTTACCATTACATCCTAGAACTCAAAAATATATTAGTGAATATGGCTTAAAATTAAGTAATAATATTGAGATTATTGAACCAATAGGATATTTGGATATGTTAGGTTTAGAAATGCTGGCAAAAAAGATAGTAACTGATAGTGGCGGAGTCCAAAAAGAAGCTTATTTTATGGATAAGCCATGTATTACAATGAGAGATGAAACAGAATGGGTTGAAACAGTTGAACAGGGATGGAATACTGTGGTAGGCACTGAGAAAAATAAAATACTAGATGCAATTATTAATTTTAATCCAGTAAATGAAAAATTGAATGTTTTTGGGGATGGAAAAGCTTCAGAAATTATTTCAGATATTTTAAGAAGATAACGAAGGAGATTATACCGATGAAAATATTGTTTTTGACGCAGTATTGTCCTCCAGAAGTTGGAGCACCTCAAAATAGAATATTTGAATTTGCTAAAGGATTAAAGAAATTGGGCCACGATGTTACAATATTAACAGCAATGCCTAATTATCCTAAGGGAGAAATATTTGAAGAATATAAGGGGAAAAAGATAGTTAAGGAAGAAATAGATGATATAAAGATAGTTAGAACAGGGATATATGCAACTAAGAGCAAAAGCTTTACTAAAAGGTTAAGAAACTATTTATCATTTACTTTTTCTTCGGTTTTTGATGGTAGTAGACATATTGAAAATCAAGATGTTGTAATAACAGAATCGCCTCCATTATTTTTAGGGTGGTCTGGGTATATAATAGCGAAAAGAAAAAAGGCTAAGTTTGTGTTTAATGTATCAGACTTATGGCCAGAATCAGCAGTAAAACTAGGTGTACTAAATAATAAGCTTTTTATAAAAATGTCTACATGGCTAGAGGAGTTTTGTTATAGAAAAGCGGCTCTTGTTACTGGCCAAACTCAAGGAATTGTAGATAATATTGTCGCTAGAGGCTTTAATAAAGATAAGGTTCAATTAATAACAAATGGTGTTGATATTACATTCTTTAGTAAAGAAAAAAGAGACGAGGAATATAGAAAAGAATTAGGTGTGGAGAATAAATTCTGCGTGTGTTATGCTGGAATACACGGAATTGCCCAGGGACTCGAAGTTGTTATAGAAGCAGCAGAGATTCTAAAGGAACATGAAAAAATACAATTTTTGTTTTTTGGAGATGGTCCAGAAAAAAGTGGCTTAATTGATTTAGCTCAAGAAAAGAACTTAAAAAATATTAAGTTTTTCCCAGTGCAAATGAAACCGCAAATGCCTAGAATAATTGCTTCTATGGATGCAACAGTTGTGCCATTAAAGAGATTAGATTTATTTAAAGGTGCCTTACCATCAAAAATGTTTGAAGCTCTTGCATCTGAATTACCTATAATTTTAGCAGTAGAAGGTGAAGCAGAAAAATTAATTAATAATGCTAATGCAGGAATTGTTGTTGAACCAGAAAATCCAAAAGAAATAGCAGAGGCTATATTAAAGTTATATAATGACAATGAGCTTAAGAATAAACTTGGAAAAAATGGTAGAGAATATGTAAAAGAAAATTATTCGAGAGAAGCTATAGTTAAAAAATTAGAAAATCTATTAATAGCTATAAAATAATATTAGTAGGAAGTGAGTTATGAGAACTATAAATAACCTTTTTAAGAGAATCTTTGACTTTATTTTATCATTGATGGGATTGATAATAATATCTCCATTTTTGATTTTAATAGCAATTATAATTAAAAAAGATTCTAAAGGGAATGTTTTTTTTAAGCAAAAAAGAGTAGGAAAGAATTCTAAAGAATTTTATATATATAAATTTAGAACAATGGTTCCAAATGCCGAAAGTTTAGGTAAACAAATAACTGTTGGTAAGGATAATAGGATAACCAAGATTGGAGCATTTCTAAGAAAATATAAATTGGATGAGTTACCTCAATTAATAAATGTATTAATTGGAGAGATGAGTTTAGTTGGTCCTAGACCAGAAGTTCCTAGATACGTCAATTTATATTCAGAAGAGCAAAAGAAAGTATTACTTGTTAAGCCTGGAATTACTGATTTAGCATCAATAAGGTATAAGGATGAAAATGATATTCTTGGTGAAATGGAAAATCCAGAACAATATTACATTGATACTATTATGCCAGATAAGTTAGAGCTAAATTTAAAGTATATAGAGAAGAGCAATGTATTTTTAGATTTATTTATTATATTAAAAACTATAGCAAAATGTTTTTAAAGTGATTTGGAGGTAACTTTATGAAAAAGTTAAAATTTGCAATAATAGGTTGTGGCAGAATTTCTTATAAACATGTAGAGGCATTAGTAAATAATCATGCAGAAGCAGTGCTAGTAGCAACATGTGATATTGATATATCTAAAGCTGAAGATAAAAAAAATGAATATATTAAAAATTTAAATAGTGAGTATACAAATGTTAAGGCATATGCAGATTATAAAGAAATGCTGGACAATGAGGATATAGATGTAGTAACTATCGCAACAGAAAGTGGATATCACGCTGAAATTGCAATTTATTCAATGAATAAGAAGAAACATGTACTAGTAGAGAAGCCTATGGCACTTTCAATTGAAGATGCGGATAACATGATAAAAGCAGCTAAGGAGAACAACGTTAAGTTATCTATATGTCATCAAAATAGATTTAATAAGCCAATTCAAAAATTGAGAGAAGCTATTGAAAAAGATAAGTTTGCTAAGATATTCAATGGAACTGCAAGGATTCTTTGGAATAGAAATATGGGATATTATGAACAAGCTCCTTGGAGAGGTACATGGGATTTAGATGGTGGAACGTTAATGAATCAATGTATACATAATATTGATTTACTTCAATGGATGTTAGGAGGAGAAATTCAAACAGTTTACTCACAATGTGATACTTTCATGAGAAGTATAGAAGCAGAGGATTTTGGAGCTATAATAATAAGGTTCAAAAATGGAGCTATAGGAATTGTGGAAGGTAGTGCATGTGTTTTCCCAAAAAATCTTGAAGAAACACTTAGCGTTTTTGGTGAGAAAGGAACAGTTGTTATTGGTGGGTTAGCAGTAAATGAACTAGAAACTTGGAGATTTGAGAATGAAGATGAAGATGCAGTAAAAAGAGATTTAAAGGTAGAAATAGATAATGTATATGGTATGGGACATACACCATTATTTGAAAACTTAATTACTTCAATTAATAATAACGAAACTCCATTAATTGATGGTGAAGAGGGAAAAAAAGCTATGTCAATAATATTAGCTGCATATAAGTCTAGAAAAACAGGTCTTCCGGTAGAATTTCCATTAACTGATTTTTCTACATCAGATATGAAATAGACTATTTAAAAAAGCAAGGGGATAAAGTATTTTCTTGCTTTTTTTATTGAATTCAATTTATGGACAAAGGATTTTTCAGGTGTTATAATTAGCTTTGAATTTGTTTAAAAGAAAATTTATATTTATTATATATAGGGATTTTTATATTACTGGAGGAAAAAATGAAAAATAATAAGTTTTTAAAATCAGCTAGTATAGTTATGATTATAACATTATTTAGTAAGGTAATTGGTTTTTTAAGAGATGCACTTATAGCAAAGCAATTTGGAGCTACATATCAAACAGATGCTTTCAATATGGCAATTACAATACCCACTGTATTGTTTACTATATTTGCTTTAGCAATCTCTACAACTTTTATCCCTATACTAACAGAAACAAAGAATATCGAAGGAAAAAACAACATGTTTAGATTAGCAAATAATCTTATGAATGTTGTATTAGTAATATCAATTTTGGTAGGAATACTTTCTTGGGTTGGATCTCCGATTATTGTAAAGATTATGGCTCCAAATTTTAGTGGAGAAACTTATAATTTAACGGTCTTATTAACAAAAATTAGTGTGATGAATATAATTTTTATGAGTATGAATAGTGGATTTACTGCAATACTACAAACACTAGAAGATTTTTCAGCGCCTGCACTTGTAGGGGTTGCAATGAATATTCCAGTTATCGTATATATATTATTTTCTGGGGATCATACCATAATGGGGCTAACAATTGCAACTTGTATAGGAAAATTGGGTGAGGTAGTAATACAAATACCTTGGCTTTTAAAGCATAAGTATAAGTATGAATTTTATATCAATTTAAAAGATAAGAGGATACATAGAATATTAAATTTAATCGGACCTGTAATAATTGGAGCCGGAGTTAACCAATTAAATACTATTGTTGATAAAGGCGTTGGCTCAGGACTAAGTAGTGGGAGTATATCATCTTTAGACTATGGAAATAAAGTAGATACAATATTATACTCAATTTTTGCTATGACAGTAATAACTATTATTTATCCACTATTTGCTCAAGAAAGTGAGAATAAAGCGAATTTTAAGAAGTATTTAAGCAAAGGAATTAATTATATTAATATAATTATGATTCCAACTACTGTGGCTACAATTATATTAAGTAAGCCTATAGTTGATGTTATTTTTAAAAGAGGAGCTTTTGATGAAGTTGCATCTAAGATGACATCTACGGCGTTGATATATTATGCAATTGGAATTACCTTTGTTGGTATTAGGGATGTGCTAAGTAGAGCCTTTTATGCCCTAAAAGATACCAAAACACCAATGAAAAATGGAATTATAGGTGTTATTGTAAATATAGCATGTAACTTAGTTTTGGTTCATGTTCTAGATATTGGAGGAATTGCTTTATCTACATCAATTGCGGCAATAGTAACAGTAATAATTTTAGCAAATAATTTAAGGAAAAAAATCAATGGTATTAATGGTGGAGATATTTTAAGAGCATCAAGTAAGATAGTTTTTGCGTCAGCAATTATGGGCATAGGTATATTTTTGGTTAAACAAATACTAACAAATAGACTTCCTGCAGGAAATACTGGAAATATGATTCTGATACTTATTTGTGGTGTATTTGGGATGATCATATATGCTATTCTTATTTATATTTTTAAAGTTGAAGAAGCTGATGAATTATTCAAAAAGTTAGTTAAAAGATAAATAATTAATTTGTAATAGGGGTGAAATTATGAAGATTTGTTATTTGGCTAATGCTAATAGTTCACATACAAAAAAGTGGTGTGAAAGTTTTGTTAAGAAGGGTTATGAAGTAAGTGTTATTTCATTAAGTGATGGAGTTATAGATAATGTTAGAGTGTACAGTTTAGATATTGATAGTAATAACATTACTAAAAAAAATGATTTATTCAAGTTGAACTATTTAAAAAAAATAGCAATGGTTAGGAAGCTTGTTCGTGAAATAAAGCCAGATATTCTTCATGCTCATTATGCAACAAGTTATGGACTATTAGGAAGTTTAGCATCATATTCTCCATTAGTTCTATCAGTATGGGGAAGTGACGTGTATGATTTTCCGAATAAGAGTCCTATACACAGAAAACTTTTAAAATATAATTTAGCTAAGGCTGATGTCGTAATGTCTACAAGTAATTGTATGGCAAAAGAAGTTAGTAAGTATACTGATAAGGATATATTTGTAACACCATTTGGAGTCGACATAAATAAGTTTAAAGTTAAATTAAAAGAAAGAAATGAAAATGAAATTGTTATAGGAACAGTTAAAAGTTTGGAAAAAATTTATGGTATAGATATTCTTATTAAAGCTTTTTCAATAGTAAAGAGTAAGGTAAATGATAAGAATATTAAATTGAAAATTGCAGGAAAAGGTACTTTAGAAAAAGAATTAAAAGAATTAGTAGCTAGTTTAAATTTAAGTAATGAAGTTGAGTTCTTAGGGTTTTTATCAGAAGATGATGTAATTAGTACATTTCAATCGCTGGACATTGCAGTGTTTCCATCAATTTCAGAAAGTTTTGGGGTGGCTGCTATTGAGGCAGAAGCTTGTGGAATTCCAACAGTTATATCAAATGAAGAGGGATTAATGGAGGCAACTAATCCTAATAAATCAAGCTTAGTTGTCAAAAAGTCAAATATAGAAGAACTAGCAGAAGCTATTATTAAGTTGATTAATGATGCATCACTAAGAGAAAATATGGGTAGAGCAGGAAGAGAATATGTGGAAAATAACTATAATATAATTAATAACTTTAATTATGTTGAAGAAATATATAAGCAAGTTAATATGAAATAGAAAGTATATATTATATTCTATAATCAAAAAGATGATTCCATAATTATGGAATCATCTTTTTATTTTAAAGTACATGAACTGTATTATTGATTCAATTTAATGCTATTTATAAAATCATCAGAAAGTAATCCAGTTCCTCCAAGAACATATAAATTTGATGGACCATCTCTCTTTACAAAATTCATAATATTACTATCAATAGAGTTGCCATTTGTCAATATAATAGGAAGTCTCTTCTTGGCAGCAAGCACACCGCCAGTTAATGCATCAGGAAAATCAAGTCCAGTTGTAATCACATTTCCAACAGAAAATGTACTTCTATAGGCCTTTAAAATCTCTAAACTAGTACTAAATCTATCTTGACCAGCAAGTCTGTCGATAGTTATACCAAGATTTTTTAATTGATTTTCAACATTTAAGGATACAACTCCAGAGCCACCTGCAATTACTATTTTATTAATGCCATTATTCAAAATAAATGATTGAGTAGAAGGATCTAGAGTAGTTGGAGTAGTAAATAGTATAGGATATCCAAGTAATGCTGCAGTTGGACTAATAGATAGAGCATCTGGAAAATCTAATGCAGTGGTTAGTACAGCTGTCTTACTTGAAGTACTATTTATAACTTGCTTGGCAATTTTTGTTGAAGTTTCAAACCTATCGTTGCCTCCTAAGCGAAACACACTATAGCTCGACTTTAATGAGGTTTCAATATTAGAAGAAATTACCCCAGCGCCTCCAAGTATGTAAATATTTTTTGGATGTAATCTTTGTATTTCATACTGAACAGTGCTCGGTATGGAATTAGGATCAATAAGCAAAATAGGTGCATTTAAGGAGTAAGCTAGAGGTACAGCTGATAATGCATCTGGAAAGTTATATGCGTATGCAAGAACAACATTGTCAGCACCAGTTGGCCAACCTTCACGACTGATAGCAGTAGAAGTACCATACCTATCTGTTCCACCTAATCTAGAAACTCCTGTTGGAGGTAATATACCTAAGTTAAGTGATGTTGAACTAAAACTAACTTTTGAACCATTACTATCTGATAGCTTAATTTGCATAGTATTTATACTTTGAGAGGAACTTCCACCATTAATTGTAGATAAATTTATAGTACCATTTTTTAATGCTTTACCATAAATTCTAAATAAAGTTCCATCTGTTATATTTAAACCAGGAATATTACCTATTAAAGTTGAATAGAATGATATCTTTCCATTAGCAGAATCGATTACTGGATTTCCGTATGTAGAATTACTATTATTGAATATGTCTCCAACCATGATATTAGAAATTTGAATATATGATTTATCGTAATATAAATCTATAGATGCACCAAATAAGTTTGCAATATTTTTTGCATTTACATTAATTACAAAGTTATCACCAACATGAATAGGCGATTGCTCAATAGAATAATATATTGATGGAGTGCTTATTGCTTTGGCTGGTAAAATGAAAGATGCAGAAATTAAAAAAGTAATAAGAGAGAAACATAAAATTTTAAAAAGCTTTTTGTTAGAAAGATTATACATAAACTATTCTCCATTCGTTGATATTGTAAAGCATTAATTTATTTATCTTTATTATACAATAAGAATAATACAGTTGTGAAGAAGAGAGAATTAAATAAGAATAACTAGCTAATATTGATGTAATATCCTTATTATGTTAAACTTTAATATAGGATAAAGAATTAGAAAGGTAAGGATGAAGATATGAAGGTTAAAAAAGCTATAATTCCAGCAGCTGGTTTAGGAACTAGATTTTTACCAGCAACAAAGGCTCAACCAAAGGAAATGTTACCTATAGTTGATAAGCCAACAATACAGTATATTATTGAAGAGGCAATTGCTTCTGGTATAGAGGAGATATTAATAATTACTGGAAGAAATAAGAAGTGTATTGAAGATCATTTTGACAAATCTGTTGAATTAGAAATGGAATTAGAGAAGAATGGTAAGGAAGAACTATTAGAAATAGTTAGAGATATTTCGGACATGGTTGATATCCATTACATTAGGCAAAAAGAACCTAAAGGATTAGGACATGCTATACTATGTGCTAAAACTTTTGTTGGGAATGAGCCATTTGCAGTTCTTTTAGGAGATGACGTAGTTTATAGTGAAAAACCTTGTTTAAAGCAATTGATAGAATGCTTCGATGAATATAAAACTTCAATTTTAGGCGTACAAACAGTGCCTAGAAGTGATGTAAGTAAATACGGAATTGTTGATGGAAAACATATAGAAGATAGAGTATATAAAGTTAAAAATCTTGTTGAAAAACCAAACGTTGAGGAAACACCAAGTGATGTAGCTATATTAGGGAGATATATTATAACTCCTCAAATATTTGATATTTTAAAGAATACTGAGCCTGGAAAGGGAGGAGAAATCCAATTAACTGATGCACTAAAGGAATTAGTATCTCAAGAAGCAATGTATGCTTTTAATTTTGAAGGTAGAAGATATGATGTTGGAGATAAATTAGGATTTTTACAAGCTACAGTAGAGTATGCATTAAGAAAAGAAGACTTAAGAGATGAATTTATAGAGTACCTAGCGTCCAAGCCATGGGAAAGAGTATAATAAAAAAGAGAGTAACACTCTCTTTTTTTATTTATCTAGGAATTAATCCAATTTTCTTTTGAACTTTTCTTAAAGTTTTATTTGCTACGTAGGATGCTTTAACAGCACCATTTTTATAAATTTCTTCTAAATACGATTTATTTAATAAGAGATTGTTGATTTTTTCTTGTAAAGGAGTCAATTCATCTACAATCGCATCACCAACGTCTTTCTTAAATTCAGCATAACCTTTATCAGTATAATTAGCAACTACATCTTCTGGAGTTATCCCTTTAATAGAACAAAGGATATTTATTAGGTTTTTAATTCCAGGTTGCTCATCTGAGTAATTAATTTTGCCTAAAGTATCAGTAACAGCTCTACTTATTTTCTTACGTATAACCTCTGGGGGGTCCATTATTAAGATATAAGTATTTGGATTTTCATCTGATTTAGACATTTTCTTTAATGGGTCTTGTAAATTCATTATTTTAGCGCCTGTTGTTGGAATATATGGGTCAGGTATAATAAATGTATCACTATAGGTATTATTAAATCTATTTGCAATATCTCTGCATAGTTCCAAGTGTTGTTTTTGATCCTTCCCAACAGGGACTAAGTCAGCATTATATAATAATATATCAGCAGCCATTAAAACAGGGTAGTTGAATAAACCAGAACCTATAGAATCACCTAACTTTTGAGATTTGTCCTTATATTGAGTCATTCTTCCAAGTTCACCCATGTAAGTATTACAAGTTAATAACCAAGAGAGTTCACTATGAGCTGAAACATGAGACTGAATAAATAAAGTATTTTTTTCAGGATCAATACCAGCACCTATATAAATAGCTAACATTTCTAAGGTCTTTTTTCTTAGGTTAGCTGGAGTTTGGCGAACAGTAATTGCATGTAAATCAACCACACAAAAATAACAATCATATTCTTCTTGTAACTTTACCCAATTTTTTAATGCTCCTAAGTAGTTTCCTAAAGTTAAATCACCAGATGGTTGTATACCACTAAAGATAACTTTTTTTCTATCATCCATTGTATTTCTCCTCTCGAAATTAAAATAAGCCCTATGGATTTTATCCATAGGGCGTATAAAACGCGGTGCCACCTATCTTTTAGAGTAGAACTCTTCTTAATAAGATACAAATATATCTTGTTCTTTTAACGTAGAACAATCGTTCTAGCCTACTTATAATTCAGCTAAAAACCTCAAAGATCCATTCAGCTTAATCTTACATACTGTAATCTCACCATCTACAGTTCTCTTTAAAGAAGTTATTAAGCTTACTACTTCTTTTCATAGGAATCAACTAGTATTATATTATACTATATATTATATGATTATGAAAGAAGACTGTCAACGAAAGGAATTAATAGTTTTTTCTTCTTCCGAATAAGGCATCGAGTATAAAAACGATAGCAGCTAAAACTAATAAAAAATTAATAGCATAGCCACCAATTCTGAAAATAAGTCCTAAAATCCAAAAGAATAATACGAATCCACCAATCCATCTAAAAAAAACCATACACAACACCTCCTAAAGCATTATGTATTTAGTATTCCATCATATAAAATAATAATTCAAACTGTGTCAGAAATAATTCAAGATATATAACAGGGGCCATAGGAGTGGAGCTAGCTATTCAAATAGTTTCTATAGTTAAAAAGAGATGGATTAAAGTAATTTATTATTAAAATACAAGCCCCTTACCTAATTAGGCAAGGGGCTCTTAAAAGAATTAGAATCTGTCTCTGTTGAATTTTTGAGCTTTTCTAGCTTTTCTGCATTCAGGGCATCTTACAGGATCATTTTCGAATCCTTTTTCTTTATAGAATTCTTGTTCACCAACAGTGAAAACAAATTCCTTTCCACAATCTTTGCATACTAAAGTTTTATCTTCCATATCTATGGACCTCCTTAAAAATCTGTAGGGTCATTTTAGATATAATTTTAACCTTCCAGATATTAAGAAAGTAAAAATTTATCATTAAAAATTTCCCATATATTGTACAAAAATATTATATCATATCAGTGTTTAAAAACAATATTTTTTAAGGAAAAAATTTCTACTAATTGGCTTTATGGCTAAATTTAAAAAGCATACATGCTATTAGTGGAATTATCAAAATTACGACTAAATTAGCCAAGGATAGATAGTTTAATTCTACAATAAAATTATATGTATTTTTACTAAAATAAAAGCAAAACAAGAATATGAATATTGATATGATGGTGAAAAATTTAAATTTATTAGTGAGTTTACTTTCATTAATATAGAATATTCCATATATGCATAATAAATATTTAATAATAAATCCAAGCATATATTGCATTAAAACAAATAATTCACCACTTTCAACATATCCGCCGTAAGAAATCCTTTGTGCTTGAATGAATTCTGGGTAAAATAAGTTATTAGCTCTTATTGGTCCCAAGGAGCAAATAATATTAAAGACTGAGTAGACAATAATTATTAATGCGATAATAATAGCTATAAAATAGTGGGATTTTAAATTATTTTTCTTTGAAATATTCTTTATATATGGCAAAGAAATTCCAAGGGTTGACATAAGTCCCAAAGCATAGAGTATGCTAAAAAATGAATTTAGATTTAATTTATTTTCTAGTATAGGAGTCACATTTAAATATTTATTATATGGAAGTCCAAGTATTATTAGCAGAAATGTACATATAAGCATAAATGTTATTGAAACCAATGCAAGTTTAAAAATACTGTCGAAGCCTTTTGAAGCCATATAAATACAAGGTATTATTAAAAATAAATAAGAAAAAAACAAAGGGGTCTCTATAAATAAATTTGTATGAATAGCACTAGATAAAGCTGTTATACTTTCACAGCAATTCAGAAATAAAACTGCTGAAAAGAGCAATAAAAAAATAGTTCCAAAGGATTTCCCAAAGGACTTAATATAAAGAAAGTTTAAATCTGGAATATTGTATTTGACAAATGTATTTATTATTATATAACCAACAGTAATAAGTATTAACCCGGCAATAAGTGTATACAACCAGGCATCTCTTCCCCCCCACTCAATAACTAGACCAGGATATAATTTTATTGAGAGCATAGTCAAACATATAATAAAAAACATAAAATGTTTACTTGTTATTTTATCCAAATTAGTCCACCTCTTCTTAATTTTATTCTGAAATAGTATTTACTATTTTGGGGAATATTAAACCCTATGGAAGAAAATAATAAAGAGTAGGTGAGGGAAATGAGCAAGAATAATTTAGATATTATTAAGGAGAAGTTTAATAATGCTTTTGATGTAAAGTATAGAGAAATTGAGACACCAATTGGAAAAGCTACACTGGTATTTATAGATGATTTGTGCTCATCTGATTTCATAAGCCAGTATATTATTAAACCACTAATAGCTAAAAGAAATAATATTAGTAATACTGAAGACCTTTTAACTAAAGTTTTGGATATTAATTTAGCTGGGGACGTTAAAGATATTAGTGATGCTGAATTACATATATTAATGGGTGACGTAGTACTTATATTTAGTCAAAATGAAAAAATGCTTTATTGTGAAGTTAAAGGTTTTGTTAGGAGAAGTGTAGGAATACCTGTTACAGAGTCAGTGCTTAAAGGTCCTAGAGAGGGGTTTGCAGAAGCACTTGTTGATAATGTAGCATTAATCAGAAGAAGAATAAAAAATCCTAGCTTGAAATTTGAAGTAATGTTTGCGGGAACAGAATCTCAAACAACCATTTGCGTATGCTATATGGATGGCATTGCCCCAAGTAATTTAGTTGAAGAGGTAAAACGTAAGGTAAAGAAAATAAAATATAATTTTATATTAGATACAAACTACATAGAAAATGAACTTAAGGAAAAGAAGAGTGTTTTTGATACTGTAGGATATACAGAAAAGCCAGATGAAGTATGTTCGAAGATCATGGAGGGACGGGTATCAGTAATTGTTGATGGAACACCTTTTGTTATTACAGTTCCTTATTTCTTTTTGGAAAATTTTCAAGCTCCAGATGATTATTATCTAAATAAATACTTCGTAAATTTTACCAGGTGCCTTAGATGGATTGCATTTTTTATATCAACATTTTTGCCTGGTATATATGTTGCTATAATAACATACCATTATGGAATGATTCCAACCTTGTTTGTATTTAGATTGGCAGTAGCAAGGGCGGGAGTTCCATTCCCAACATTTTTAGAAGTCATTCTAATGATGGTATTTTTTCAATTAATAAAAGAAGCGGGCTTAAGATTGCCTCAACCAATTGGAGGGGCCATGAGTATAGTATCTGCATTGATACTTGGTGATGCAGCAGTAGGAGCAGGATTAGCGTCGAGAACAACTATTTTAGTTGTAGCAATAAGTACCGTTAGTTATTTCTTGATACCAAAAGTATATGGAGCAGTGTCTATATGGTCCATTATTATTGTGATTTTATCTGCAGCTTATGGATTAATAGGATTTACTATTGGAGAAATGGTATTGATTGCTCACTTGGCTTCACTAAAAACAACTGGATATAGTTATTTATTTCCGCTAGGTACGACTAAAAGTCATGAATTTAAGGATATTATCTTTAGAGGTGATTTAAGAAAGATATCTGGAAGAATATTTAGTAAGGGGGAATAAATAGTGAGAAAACTAAAGAAGATAATAGGATTAGTAATGACATTGATTCTTATGGCAGCATCTACAGGATGCTATAACTATAGAGATATAAATAAGGTTACATTTGTGACTTCGGCAATTTTAGACTTGGATCCGTTTGATAATGTTGTAATATATTTGGAATGTATAAATCCTTACAGAAACACAAATGAAAGTTCTGATAAAGGTAAGAGAATAGTCTATGCGGGTACAGGAAAGACTTTTCTTGAGGCAATTCGGGATGTTGGGAGAAGTTCCTCATACAAAATTAATTTTACCCAAAATAGAGCATATATATTTACAGAAAATGCTGCAAGAAAGGGCTTAAAAAGACACATAGATTTAATAGAAAAAGACCAAGAACTATTAGTAAAACCAGATATGTTTGTGTATTATGGATCACTAGACCCATTAATTAAGTTTGGAGATAATGATGAATATCTAGGGCTATATTTAAATGAATTAACACAGAAAATGAAAACAACTCCTACAGTATTGTACATGAATACAAGTGATTATTTAACTGAGCGGATGGCAGGTAACGGAACAACTGTAATAGGAGGCTTAAGGTTTAAAGAAGATATTGTAGGGAAAAAGCTAGAACTTTCTGGTGGAGGTGTATTTAAAGGGGATAGACTTGTACAAAATATTAATGAAGATGAAGGTCTGAGCTTCAATTTTTTAAGAGATAATGTAAAGTCTGGCACTCTTGAAGTAAGAAATCCACAAGATAGAGATACTTTTGTAACTTTAGAAATTTTAAAAAGTAAAACTAAAACTGATATTCAGTATGATGGCCAAAGGGTAAGACTTTTAAAAAAAATAATAATAAATGCATCTATAGCAGAAGCTCAAGGAAAACTCATAGTAGATGAAAATGTTATTAATTATATTAAAACTTGGGAAGCAGAAAATATAAGAAAGCATCTTTCACAAGTATTTAGTGTATACAAAAACCAAAATATTGATATATTCCAAGTAGAGAGTAAATTAAGTAAAAAATACTCTAAAGTAGAAATTGAAGATCCTATTAGATTAACAGATTTAATAGTTGATGTAGATTTAAATATTGAAGGAACCTCAAAAACAAAGAATTCTCTATAACTATTGAATATACATAATAAATATTTTAAACTATTTAATATAACATCAATAATTTACCAAGGGGGAAGAAATATGGCAAGTAGTTATTCTTTCGATATTGTTTCACAGGTTGATATGCAAGAAGTAGATAATGCTGTAAATCAATCATTAAAGGAAATAAGTCAAAGATATGATTTTAAAGGAAGCAAAACTTCTATTGAGTTATTAAAGGATGAAATAAAAATACATTCAGAAGATGAATATAAGTTGAAAACAGTTATAGAAATATTAAAAGCTAAATTTGTTAAGAGAGGAGTTTCTCCTAAAGCCATTGATATTGGCAAAATTGATAATGCTAGTTTAGGAACAGTAAAAGTTACAGCTAATATTATAAATGGAATTTCTAAAGAAAAAGCAAAAGAGATTCAAAGTTCAATTAAGGAATCTAAAATTAAAGTTCAAACACAAGTAATGGAAGATCAGCTAAGAGTAACAGGAAAGAATAAGGATGATTTACAGGAAGTGATTGGACTAGTAAAACAGAAGGATTTTGGCATAGCAGTTCAGTTTGTAAATTTTAGATAAAAGAGTTTATTAAAATTGTGATTAATAGTAATTTAAATTACTTTTAATCACTTTTTATTTTATATTAGTAGACTTTTTATATAAATTATTTATATTATATAATATAATGAATATAAGAAGGATATAAGGGGAAAAGTTATGGATAGAAGAAAATTAATGACCCTTATTAAACAAGAAGAGGGAATAAAGTTAGACTTTAAGCAAAAGATAGATATAGGCACAGATAGCGGCAAAAAGGAGCTTGCTAAGGATATTTGCGCTATTGCAAACTCTAAAGGGGGAAGAGGATACTTAATTGTTGGAGTTGAGGATAAAACTAAAAATATTATTGGTATTGAGAAAGAATATATTTTTAGTGAAGAGCAAATTCAGCAAATAGTAGCATCTAGATGTGAAACTCCAATTCCTATAAAAGTAGATTTTTTTGAGGTTGAAAAAAAGAATATAGGAGTAATAACTATATATGATGGGCAGCAAAAACCATATCAAATAAGAGAAAATGGAGCATTTTATATAAGGAGAGGGTCTACAACAGATGTCATGAGAAAAGAGGAATTATTATCAGCTTTTCAAGAGAACTTGAACATAGTTTTAGAGGCATTTCCTCTTATACGTAGTAATATTAGTGCTTTAAATATGAAATTAGTAGATAAATATTTTCAAAAGAAGGGAATAATCATAAATGATGAAAATAGAGAATTCCTTTTGGAAAGTGCATCAATAATAGTAAGAGATGGTGATTCCGATAATTATTTTTGCTCACTAGGTGGATTATTAGTTTTCTCAGATATAAATTATTTATACATACCAAATAATATTGTTACAATTAGGGTATTAAGCAAAGAAAATAAGGAAGAAACAGTAGTTATTTCAGGTAACCTTATGAATATAATAGATGAAAGTGAAAAGAAGATTAATGAGGTTTTACCAAACGAATATCCTAAACAGCCAATACTTGAGGCTTTAAAAAACGCGGTATTATATAGAGATTATACTCATATAAATAGAGGAATAGATGTAGTTATAGGTCATAAATCTATTGAGGTAATGAGTCCAGGAAACCTCCTATATCCAAAAGTTTATCAAGATAATTTTAGCTACTTAAAAAGGAATATATGGTTATATGAAAAAATGATTACTTTAGATGAACATAAGCGCTTCTCACAAGGCGTGGATGGATTTAATATAATGAAAAAAGCCTTTTATGGTAAGGGTAGAGTAAAGTTTGTTAACTCTAGGATTGAAGAAGTTTTTAAAGTCATTTTTCCAGGATGGTCAATTTGTGAAAATTAGGTGTAGGGCTTTACCCCTATACCAATTAAATAAATATAAGGGGTGGTAAGAATGATTCAAGTATTTTGCAGCGAAAGAGGATCAGGAAAAACCAAAAAACTTATAAACTTAGCAAATGACAATTTAGAAGATGCTAAAGGAGATTCGGTATTTATTGATGATGATAACAGGACAATGTTATCACTAAATAGAAAAATACGGTTTATATCAACTGAAGATTTTACTTTAAAGGATTACGAAAGCTTTTATGGTTTTTTATGCGGTCTAATTTCCGAAAACTATGACATCGAATATATTTATGTAGATGGTCTTTCAAACATTGTTAGAGGTAATGAACTTAATGGAGCTGAGTTATTATTCGAAAAGATGAGAAATTTAAGTAGGAGGTTTGGAGTTAAGTTTTTTGTAAACTTAAATCATAATTGTAATGACGTGCCTGAATTTATAAGGCAATATAGTTATAGCTATAGTTAGATTTGAAAACAATTTCTTTAATATAAAACTAGGTTACATCTATTTTAAATATTATCAATCAAAGAAAATGGATGTAACTTAGTAGAAAGCCTGTAAGAGGGCTTTTTTATTTTACTCACAAAGAAATAATCGCCTTGACCATTTTTTAGTATCAGAATTTGTTGATAAAATATTGAATTATTTATATACTAGGTATATATGCGCATTTATTAGGAGGAAGTATAATGGCAATGATTTTAGACGAACTTATGGATCGTGGGTATATAAAACAATTTACTCATGAACAAGAAACAAGAGAATTATTAGAGAAGGAAAAAATAACTTTTTATATAGGATTCGACCCTACAGCAGATTCATTACATGTTGGGCATTTTATAGCCATGATGTTTATGGCACACATGCAAAAGGCTGGACATAGACCTATAGCACTTTTGGGTGGTGGTACAGCAATGGTTGGTGACCCAAGTGGGAAAACAGATATGAGAAAGATGCTTACTAAAGAACAAATAGAGCATAACGTAACATCTATAAAGAAACAAATGGAAAAGTTTATTGACTTTGAAGATGGAAAAGCTTTAATAGTAAATAATGCTGATTGGCTACTTAACTTAAATTATGTAGACTTCTTAAGAGAAGTAGGAACTCATTTTTCTGTAAATAGAATGCTTACTGCAGAGTGTTTTAAACAAAGACTAGAAAAAGGGTTGTCGTTTCTTGAATTTAATTATATGCTTATGCAAGGATATGATTTTTATGTATTAAATAAAGAATATGATTGCAAAATGCAATTAGGTGGAGATGACCAGTGGTCAAATATGATAGCTGGAGTTGAACTTATAAGAAGAAAATCAGCTAAAGATGCTTTTGCAATGACATGCACCCTATTAACTAACAGTGAAGGCCAAAAGATGGGTAAAACAGTAAATGGTGCGTTATGGTTAGATCCAGAAAAAACTTCTCCATATGACTTTTATCAGTACTGGAGAAATGTTGGGGACTCTGATGTTCAAAAGTGCTTAGCACTTCTTACATTTTTACCTATGGAAGAAGTAAGACGTTTAGGTAGTTTAAAAGATGCAGAAATTAATGAAGCTAAAAAAGTATTAGCTTATGAAATTACAAAGTTGGTACACGGTGAAACAGAGGCTCAGAAGGCTAAAGAAGCATCAGAAGCATTATTTGGATCAGGAAATAACTTAAGTAATGTTCCAACAGTGACAGTAGGAAAAGATGCTTTTGGAAAAGTTCTTTTAGATTTACTTGTAGAAACTGCGATTATACCTTCAAAGAAAGAGGGAAGAAGATTAGTTGAACAAGGTGGATTAACCCTTAATGGAGAAAAAGTTTTAGACTTTAAAAGAGAATTTTCTGAAGAGGATGTGAAAGAAGGTTCTGCATTAATTAAAAGAGGTAAAAAGAATTACAATAGGATAGTTGTAGAATAAAATTTATTCAAATATTAGAGGATCACTTTAGGAATATATAACGTCTTTATATTAAAATCTTAAGTGTATCCTCTTTCAATTTTTTATAATTTTATACGATATATATTGTATATTAATTTTTTAGGAGAGGATTACTATGCCTGGAGTTTGGAATATAAATTCTGTTTATTCTGTAGGAGCTAAAAGACTATCTTCGAAGTTAACTTTTGAAGTAGGAGAAAAATTTTCTGGTAGAATAATTAAGAATAGTGATGGTAAAGGTGAATTTACAATTAAATTATTAGATGGTTGGCAGTTCCTTGCGCAGTTAGATGGAGAACTAACTCCAGAGCAATTAGACAGGCTCTTGAAATTTCAAGTTTTGGGGTTTGACCAGGGAAAACTTAAGCTGAAATTAGTAGCAGATGAAAATAAAGGTACAAGCCATGAACAGGATCCATTGCAAGCTTTAATTAAATCTGAAGGATTGGCTAAAAATGATATTGACGTTTTAAAGAATTTAGTGAAATTTAATATACCATTAACGAGGGAGAATATATTAAAATTTTCTTCAATATTTTATTTTAATGACCAATCAAAAGTTAATAGTGATGAGATTAATGAATTTATTAATAATTTTTTGGCTAGTAAAAATATTTCAGATGGTACTCCAAAAGCTTTGGAAGTAAGAACCGCGTTGGAAGGATTTTTTAAAGAATTTAAGAATATAGATCATAGTGATATATTAACAATGGTAGAAAATAACATTGAGTTAACTGAAGAAAATATAAAAAGTTATAATAACTTATTTAAGAATGGAAAATCAATCGAAAAAATGCTCCTTAATGGACAAATAGAAAAGAATTCGAATTTTGAGACACTAGATGAAAGTGTCAATAATAATTCTGTGAATATTGATAAAAGTAATAGTGATACTGGGGAACCAAAAAATAATCGAACTATTTTACCTAAAGAGATTTATGCAAATAATGTTCAAGAAAAGAAAGTCAGCATGCTTGATGTCCTTAAAAAGATGTCTGGTGAAATAGGGGAAAGTACTGCAGCAGAAGTAAGAATAAAAGAAGAAATAATAGATGGAATAAAACAAGAAATAATTAAAGGTGAATCATTATTAAATAAAAGTGATACGCAAGCAGCCATAGCTACGGATGATGAAGAAGTTTCACAAGGGAACCTGAAGGATGGTTCTCAAAAGGTTTTAACAAAAGATATTTTTAAAGAAGAAGTAGAAACATTTTTAAAAGGCAATAATAAAAGTATCGAAAACTTAAATACCAAAGATTTAAAACAAATTGCAAATGAACTTAAACATAAAGGTTATAATGTAGATAGTGATGAATTTAAAGAAATAAAAGATATATTTTCTTTAGACACAGATAAAAATGAAGAAGTGATAAAAAATAATATTAAGGCAACAAATGAACTAGTTAAGGATTCAATTAGGGAAAAAAGTATTGAAGTTAAAAATTTAATAAGAGAATTAATTGTAGCAACTAAGTCAGGTGATAGCGAGAAGGAAGTATTTACAAAAGCTTTAGACTTCATAAAAAATAATTTGAATGAATTTAAAACATTTAACTCAATTAGCAATAACTATTATTATATGGATGTTCCATTAAAGCTTAAGGAAAGAGAATATGATTGTAAGCTAATTATCAAAGATGAGAGAGGTAAAGGTAAGAAAATAGACTCTACTAATATTAAAATGGTAGTATCCGTTAATACAGTTAACTTGGGCAAGGTAGATGCTTTCTTAAATTTAAAAGGCAAAAACTTATATATTGATTTAAAATGTAATGAAGAATATATTAAAAGTTTTGAAAAACAGAGTAAGAATCTAATGAATGCATTGAATTCACTAGGATATAATAGTGAGGTAGTAGTATCTCAATCCATTGAAGAGGTTAATCTTACAAATTCAAGGGAATTTTTCAATTCAACAAATTTAGTTATTTTAGATAGAAAGGTGTAGACTAACCATGAATCATAAAAGAAAAGTAGCTGCCTTAAAATATGAAGAGAATTATGATGCTCCAGTGGTTACTGCAGCTGGAATGGGATATGTAGCAGAGAAAATACTTGAAAAAGCTCATGAAAATGACGTCCCAGTAGTAGTTAATAAAGAATTAGCAGATTTACTTTGCAATGTTGATGTAGGTAATGAAATACCTGATGATTTATATGAAGCTGTAGCCCATGTAATTGCTTTTATTACAGACTTAGATAATAAAAATCGAAAGTAAATTAAATAGGTAAAGGGTGACTTAACATGGCATTATACGCAATATCAGACTTACACCTATCATTTAATTCAGATAAGCCGATGGATATATTCGGAGATAAGTGGATAAAGCATGAAGAAAAGATAAAACAAAATTGGATTAAGAATGTAAGTAATGAAGATACAGTTTTAATCGCAGGTGATATATCTTGGTCAATGAAAACTGACGAAAGCTTAGAGGATTTAAATTGGATAAACGAATTACCTGGAAGAAAAGTGATAATTAAAGGTAATCATGATTATTGGTGGGGTGGAATAAAAAAATTAAATTCATTATATGATAATATGAATTTTATACAGAATAACTTTTTTGAATATGATGGATGGGCTATTTGTGGATCAAGAGGATGGATATGCCCAGGTAGTGAAAAATTCTCTCAAAAAGATGAAAAAATATATAACAGAGAACTTATAAGATTAAAATTGTCTTTAGATAGTGCTAAAAGTAAAGGCTTTGAAAATATAATTTGTATGATTCATTACCCGCCAACTAATGAGAAATTTAATGAATCTGGATTTGTTAGTCTTTTCAAAGAGTATGGAGTTAAAAAAGTTGTATATGGACATCTTCATGGACCTTCATTAGGGAATGTACTAAGTGGAGAAAAAGATGGAATTGAATATATTATGACTTCATGCGATTATATTGATTTTAATCCAATAAAAATACTTTGATTTTATTTGATTTTTTTCTTGTCTGTTAAATTAGTATATCATAGTATAAGAATATACTAGATTACAATGAGAAAAAAACATGGAGATTAGTTGGGGTGATATTATGGAATTAAATTATAAAGAATTGGAAGATCTATGTGAGATATTAAAGGTTTTAGCACACCCAGTAAGGTTATGCATAGTAAAGGGCTTAGCAGAACACGGTGGATGTAATGTGTCCAAAATGCAAGAGTGCTTAAATATGCCACAATCAACAGTTTCTCAACACCTTGGAAAACTAAGAGCAGCTGGTATAATTCATGGAGAAAGAAAAGGTCTAGAAATAATTTATAAGGTAAAAAATGAAAAGATTATTAAAATTGTAAAATCTATTTGTGAGACTTAAAAATTAAAATAAAAAAGAGAAAGGGTTACCTTTCTCTTTTTATTTTTTGCCAAGGAAAATTTAATTATATAAAATAATATATATTGTTTATATGCTAATCAATTAAATTAGCAATTCTCTTTAAACCATCATTTATGCTTGAAGAAGATTGAGCTTCCTCTTTTAATGTAGCTGCTATTTCTTGAGTCAAAGCTGCATTTTCTAAAGTTAATGTTTCTAAGTCTTTAACTTGATCAGTAGCTTCTGAAGTTTTTGCAGCAACAGTAGTAAGGTTTTCTACGAATACCTCTATTTCTTGAGTTGCATCATTAATAGAAGATTTTATGCTATTAAATGAATCTTTAGTAGATGAAATAGCTTCTTCCTGAGAAACTAGAGCATCATTTCCTCCGTTTATAGCATTAGATGCACTTATTATGTCAACCTTTATTTCCTCAAGTAATTTAGTTATACTTTGAACAGCTTGTTTTGAATTTTCTGCTAGTTTTCTAACTTCTCCTGCAACAACTGAGAAACCTCTTCCAGCTTCTCCTGCTCTAGCAGCTTCTATAGCAGCATTAAGAGCTAAAAGGTTGGTTTGATTTGCTATTTGACTTATAGAATCTGTAATTGAGTTAACATATTCTAGCTTGCCAACTAAATCATTTACAGTAGAAGAACTTACATTGAATGCATTTTTTAATTCTTCAAGTGAGCCGTCTAGAGTTGTGATTGTGCTGATACCTTTTCCAGCAGCATCATCAGTATCTAGAACTTTTATGTGAACATTTGTAACGTTATATGCTAATTCTTCCATTGATGAGCGTAGGTTCTCAACAAAAGAAGTAACTTCTGATATGTTTTGACTTTGTTTTACTGAAGAATCTGCTAGAGAACTTAATGTATTATCTATATTGTTTATAGATGAATTAAAAGTATCTGAATTCCCTTGAAGTGACTGGATTTCACTTTTTATTGATGTTAAAACTTGTGAGTCAGCTTTTTTCTCCACCACTGGAGTAACCTCTACATTTTCATTAGTTGTTTGATAAACTTCTTCGATATTCTGTTTCTTTGAGTTGTTAAAAAATCCCATAATAAAGCCTCCTAAGTAAAAATATTATTTTTGAGAATCAGATAATTCTTCTCGTATAAGATCCCTACAATCCCTACATAAGTTCTTAACCTTTTCAGGAACTCCAGGAGTAGTAATTACCTGAGAGAACCATCGCATTGCATCGTCATAATTTTTAGTTCTTCTGCTTAATTCACCAATCAAAAACATAACAGTATATCTTTGCATGCCATAGATTGGAAAATCTTCAGTGCTATAAGCATCATTAAATCCTTTTAAGGCCTGAGACAGAAATGATAACTCATTTTCTTTATCATTAAGCATTCTGTGCATCCAAGCTATTTTTAAGCAAATCATAGCTTTTGTACTATTTTTAGCTTGAATATATATTGCATTAACAAGCGCTAGTTTATATTTTTCTATAGCTAACTTTTCATCTATGACGTTAGGATATTCTCTCCCTTTCCATTTAGGAGTTATTGAAGAGAGTATAATATCCTTTTGAAATGATTTTATTTTGGGAAAATCAGCTTTCATTGCTGCATATCCACAACTGTTGCAAACCCAGACATCATAAAAATAGGGGTTAACAACATCATAATGAATAAATAAATCAGTATCTTGTCCCTTTTTTCTAGGCCCATTCACTTTATAAGTAGGGGTTTTGAAAGAGGTACCACATACTGGACAAGAAACTTGCTTGTCAAATAAAAAATCTTCTTGTGAAACTTGTTTTACCTTATTTTGTACTGATTCTTGTTTTTTTGCTTCATCATAAACTTTTAAATTCTTTAGGTCATCAAAACCTAGGTTTTCTAATCCAGAAAAAATATCATTCATCGCAATACACCTCTAAGTATATATTAACATATATTATATTATCGTTCAAAATTTAATTATCATAAGAGGAATATTTTGATATAATAAATGTAGAATTTGAGAATAGGTGATATAATATGGCAATAAGTGATTGGAAAAAATTCTTGATGCCTTATGAACAGGCAGTCGAAGAAATTAAGGTTAAACTAAAAAGTATTAGAAAAGAATATAGAAGAAAAAATGAATATTCACCAATTGAGTTTATAACTGGTAGAGTAAAAGAAGTATCCTCAATGTTAGAAAAAGCAAATAAATTTGGTATACCTTTAAATAGATTAGAATATGAGCTTGAGGATATAGGTGGAATAAGAATAATGTGTCAATTTGTTGATGATATTGACACAGTTGTAAAGCTTCTTAGAAAAAGAACAGATATGCAGATATTATATGAAAAAGATTATGTCAAAAATGTTAAGCCTTCGGGATATAGAAGCTATCATATGATAATTAAGTATCCAGTAAATATGATTGATGGACAAAAGGAATTATTAATTGAACTTCAGATAAGAACATTAGCAATGAACTTTTGGGCTACAATTGAACATTCACTTAATTATAAATATAAGCATCAAAAACCAATAGAAATAAGTGAAAAATTGAAGAGTGCAGCTGATGCAGCTTTTAGGTTAGATGAGGAAATGCTATTTATAAAGGATGAAATAAAGGATGCACAAAAACTTTTTGAAGTAAAATCAGATATAATATCAAGCATAATGAGTAGTATACTTACATTAACCAGTTTAGGAAGAATTGCCGATGCTAGTAGGTATCAGATTTCATTAAATAAACTTATTGAAGATGGTGAGGTATGGGAATTAAATAGTTTATTATTTTCTATACATAGAGATATTGATAAGTATAAAGAAGGTTAGATATATAAAGGCAACTCATGATTATATAGGGATTTTTATAGGAAACTTAACTTAAAACCCTATAGATTGAGAAGCCTTTATTATATATAATATTCTTAATAATTAATATTAAGTAATAAGGAATACAAATAAAGTATTAAAGTGAATTTATGAAAGGAAATTTAATATGAACAGTTATGAAATTAAAATAAAAGATAATCCAATATATATAAGAGAAATTGAAAATCCATCTGAAGAACTTCAATTATTAGCTGTCGGGAAAAATGGTACAGCAATTAGATATATAAAGAATCCATCAGTGGCAGTTCAGTTAAAAGCAGTGAGGAATAACCCACTGAGTATTGAATATATTGAGGATTCAGCTGAAGAAGTACAAATATTAGGGGTAAAGAGTTTATGGAATTCATTAAAGTTAATAAAGAATCCTTCTGAGGTGGTTATTAAAGAAGCAGTTAAAACTAAGGGATGGGCAATTCAATTTGTAAAAGATCCTTCAGAAGAAATTCAATTGATTTCGGTAGAAAAAGATTATGATGCAATTAAATATATAAAAAATCCATCAGAGAAAGTTATACTAAAGGCACTTGATACATACTGGGGAGCCATTAGGTTTGTGGATAATCCTAGCTTAGAATGCAGGAGAAAGGCAATAAAAATAAGTGAAGAGGCAATAAATTACATAAGTTATACCTACGAGGAACTTAAATGCTTTATAGAAGATAATATAAATGTAGTTAAGTATGTGTATAACGACATTGAAATAGATTTAGTTATAGAGGTGTTAACTAAAAAGCTTAAAGATGAAGTAATTGATGAAAAGTATTTAATTGATTTTCTAAATCTAGAAATTATTGAAATGGATAAGATTAATTTTATCAATAACTATGGAAGTAAAAAAGCAAAAATGCTTTTGGTAGATTATAAGTTATCAGTTTAGAATTAAGTTTGAATATCATGTTGAATAACTATAGGGTTTTAAGTTCAACTAATAATTTATTTATGTATGGATAAATTAAGTTTCCTATAAAAAACCTATAGTTATGGAGAGGAAGAGAGAAGTGAATTTTAAAGATGCATTAAGTACAGTTGAATTAGTTATTGAAGCTGGAGACGTACCTTTGTTAATTGGAGAAAGTGGAATAGGAAAAACATCACTTATTAGGGAATTAGCAATTAAAAATAGATGGTCATTGGTATCTATTGATGCAAACTTGCTAAAAGAAGGAGAAATAGGTGGATTGCCAACAGTATCTAAAAGGAAGTTTGTGTTAGGCAATGAAACAATAGAAAGAAATGTTACCGAGTATGCTACTCATTCCAAGTTAATTGAGGTTGATAATTTTATTGATAATGGCCATAAAGTTCTTTTATTTATTGATGAATTAAATAGATGTGAGCATACCGTACAACAAGAGTTAATGAATTTAATTTTAAATAGAGAGATTAACGGATATAACTTACATAAAGATGTTTATGTTATTGCAGCTATGAATCCATCAAATAAATATGATGATTTTGAGAGTAGTGAATACCAGGTTGTGGACATGGATCCAGCTCAAGAGGATAGATTTGTATGGATACAGATGGAGGTAGATATCAAAGAATGGCTCAAGTGGGCAATGACAGATGGCGAAATTCATGAACATATAATAGAATTTTTATCTTCATTTCCAGATTATCTACATACACCTAATGCAGCAGATCATATAAAAGCAACACCAAGAAGCTGGGAAAGGGTGTCTAAGGGGTATAAAATATTTTTAAAGAACAAAGAATCAGTTTCAAGAAATATCTTTTACAATCTTGTTAAGGGAAATATAGGTGTAGCTATTGCAGGAGATTTTATAAGTTTTATAGATAATATAAAAAATCCACTTATTAAACCAGAGGATATATTTAAAGAGGATATTTTAACATTTGATATTAAAGATAGAATCTCAAGAGAAAACCATTCAAGGCTATATATTATTTCAAAGAATTGTTTGAGTTATTTGGAAGATCTAAAAAACAGAAAAGGAAATATCACTATATTTTCAGAAGTATTAAAACTTTATCCAAAGGATTTAAGATTAGGAATTATGAAAGAAATTAAAAATGATTGCTCTAGTGATTTATATTTAGAATTTCTAAATAATGAGGAGTTTTTAGAAGCCTTCTTTGATATATACTCAAGATAGTGAGGGTGATAAATGATATGAATTATGAAGAGGAAAGTAAATGGTTATTAAAGAAGTGTTATGAAATGGAATCTCCAAAAGAATTTACAGAGGAGTTTGTAAGAAGATTTTGGAGCATAATAGAAGAAGTTAATATAAGTCTTTTATCAGGAGAAGATAATTTCTTTGGGCAATTTATAATACAGGCAAAGAGAAGAATTGATTTCAATATAACATGGCCGATTTCTACGGTGCCGACGTCAGAAGGATATTTAATGTACTATAATCCTTTTTTGATACTTCCTCTAACTTCAAAGGAGGTTGGGGCATTAATAAAGCATGAAATATATCATATAATATTTAATCATTATGAAAGAGAGAGAAGTCTAAAAAACAAGGTATCTTCTTTGGCAATTAACATTGCTATGGACATATCAATTAATCAGTTTATAAAAAATCTTCCGCTTTTTGCAAAAAAACTCGATGCGGTGAACTTAGAATATAATCTGCAGTTAAATGAAGATATGACAATTGAGCAATATGCAACAGAGATACAAAAGGTAATAAACTTAAGAAAAAATAATGTTGTTAAGAATAAAAATGATATATTTGCTAATGAAGTTGACTTAGAGAAGGCTCATGATTCATGGGAACAAAGTACATTAAGTTTAGATAATTTAAGGGATATAAATAAAAGAACTTCCATTAGTGCATATAAGGGGAAGGCTCCTAAAGATATAGAAAAAATGATTCTAGCTTATAGTGAAAAAGAAGAAATAGTATGGCAGAAGTTATTAAGAAATGTAATAAACAGCAGTAGAGTTGGATATAAAAAGACTATAACCAGAAAAGATAGAAGACAGCCTAATAGACTGGATATAAGAGGCAAGCTCCCTAATTCCATTCCAAAGATAATAGTAGCAATAGATATCTCTGCATCAATGAGTGAGGGTGAAGTTAAAAGCATCATGAAAGAAATATTGTCATTATGTAAAAATAAACTAGGGGTTATACAAGTAATTGAATGTGATAAAGAAATCCGAAGGATATATCAGTTAAATTCTATAAAAGATATAAAACCTAGATTAGATAAGCATGGTTCTACTTGTTTTTCTCCAGTATTTCAATACATTAAAGATAATAATTTAAGAAATGAAGTTTTGATCTATTTTACCGATGGAGTTGGTGAAAAGAAACTTAGCGTAAAACCTATTAATTACAGAACTATATGGGTATTAACCTCAGATGAACAGTTATCATTAGAAACCTCTTATGGAAATATAACTAGACTAGAAAGAGTTAAAAAAGAAAAATATGAGAATACTTATGGACTAGAAGCCTTAAGAGAAGCTATTCATGATTGGGCAAGATAGTGAAATAAATTATATAAATAAAAAGTAGAGGGAAATCCTCTACTTTTTATTTATAGTAACTCAATTTTCGAGTTGAAACTCTCTATTATAGTGAGATTAATGACAGCCAGAACAAGTTCCACAACCAGAAGCTTCTGGTTCTATAACAGGTCTTAGACTTAAGCCTCTACCGTCATTTTCATCTGTTGATAAAATGATAAATCCACCAAATTCATCAACTAGTGCATTATCAGCAAAAAATGTAATATCGTTAACTTTTTCAACAGTATCAGATTCCTTTGGTTCTTCTATTGAAATATTGAACGCAGGACCACTGCAACCATATCCAGCAAGATTAATTCTTACATTAAAGTCAGCAATATCATTTTCACCTAAAAAGCCTTTAAATTCAGTATAGGCTTCTTCACTTAATATAAATTTACTCATACAATTCACCTACTTCTCATTAATGATAATAATTATTGTTTACATTATAGTTTATTTTGGTGAAAACATCAAGAGGGGAAATATAATAATTATTTCTAGTATATGTAAGTTGTGTTATTATAATATTAAGTGCATTTATATTTAGTATTTGATTTATACTATTAATTGAAATAAAATAGAACAAAGGCAAAAGCTATAGTTAGGATGTGATTAGATGCCCTTTGATAGAGCATATTATATAGATAAAATTGAAGAATACAATGCAGTTATTAAAGAGAATCAATTAGGAGACTTCAAAATAATAAAAAAAGATGGTATAAATAAGCCAGTTGAACACTATCTTTTTAAGGCTGATGAAGAGTGTAATAACGCTATTTTAGAACTTAGTTCAAGTGATGGAATAATTATGAGTTTATCCCCATTAGAGATAGAAGGATGCTTTGAAAGTATAAAGAGAGCAAAAGGAAAAGTTGGAGTAGTAGGATTAGGACTAGGTTATTATGTGCAAGAAATAATTAAAAAACCTCAAGTAAAAGAAGTAATAGTATACGAGAAATCAAAAGAGATTATTGAACTCTATTATAAAAGTTTCAATGAAAATCCAAAGATTAGAATTATAAATGAGGATGCTTTTAGTGTAAAAGGAGAAGAATTTGATTTTTTCTTCGTGGATATATATAGTTATGAATTAAGCCTAGATGTTGTAAGTGATTATATTAGATTTAATAAGTTACATAATATTACTGAGTATTCATTTTGGGGATTAGAAAGGTTCTTGTTAAGCTGCCAAATGGAAGACTTGGTATGGGTATATATACCAGAAGAGTGGCTTAGCATGGTTAGAGATTTATATAATAAATTTGAAGAAACTAAGTATTTTAAGAACTTTAAGCCTATGGACGAGAATATAGTTAAAGAAGTTTTACATGCATTTAGTGAAGTGTTATAAATGAAAATGAGCTGTTTCATAACTGAAACAGCTCATTTATTATTTTACTACAATATTTACAAGTCTACCTTTTATAACTATAACCTTAACTACAGTTTTTCCATCGATAGCTGCTTTAACCATGTCATTACCTAAAGAAGCTTCTTTTATTCCATCTTCATTTAAGTCAGAAGAAACATTTATTTTAGCTTTGATCTTACCATTTACTTGTACAGCTATTTCAACTTCATCCTTAACAAGTGCTTTTGGATCAAATTTTGGCCAAGCATCATTAAAAATAGAGTATGAATTTCCAAGTAAACTCCATTGTTCCTCAGAGAAATGAGGTGCAAACGGTGCAAGTAGTCTTAAATAATCATCTACAACTGATTTTAAGAAATCTAAATTTAGTGTAGATTCTTGAACATATTTTGAAAGAGCATTTATAAATTCCATCATTCTAGCTATAGCTGTGTTAAATTGAAGTTTATCAGTATCATCAGTAACAGCTTTAATTGTGTTATGTCTCCAGAAATTAAGCTCTTTTTCAGCCTTGTCTAAGGTAGTTTTAGAATTATCTCCTTTAGAAATTAACTCTCTTGAAGTTTCTAGAATTCTTTCAATTCTTTCAACAAATCTATTAACAGATTTAATTCCATCATCACTCCAAGCTCCACCTTCAGTATAAGCAAATCCAAACATCAAATACATTCTAAATACATCTGCACCATATTGTTTAATATAGTCGTCAGGCGATATTGTATTTCCTTTAGATTTACTCATCTTTAATCCATCTGGTCCAAGTATTAGTCCTTGGTGAGTTAAGCTTAAGAATGGTTCATCAAAGTTTAGATATCCCATATCTCTTAATGCTTTTGTAATAAATCTAGCATATAGTAAGTGCATACATGCATGTTCCGGACCACCAACATATTTATCAACTGGTAGCATCTTATTTATTGTTTCAGGATCAAAAGCTTTATCATTGTTATGAGCATCAGCGTATCTTAAATAATAGAAAGAAGAGCATACAAATGTATCTAATGTATCAGCTTCTCTTTTTGCAGGGCCTCCACAACAAGGACAAGTTGTATTTATAAATTCTTCATTTTTTGCTAGAGGTGATTTTCCATCAGGTGCAAATTCAACATCATAAGGTAATTGAACTGGAAGGTCCTTTTCTGGAACAGGAACAGTTCCACACTTCTCACAATGAATTATTGGAATTGGTGAACCCCAATATCTTTGTCTTGAAACTAACCAGTCTCTTAATCTGTAATTAACTTTTTGTTCACCTAAGTTGTTTTTAGCAAGCTTTTCAACAAGTTTAACCTTACCTTCTTCAGTTGTTAATCCATCAAATTCTCCAGAGTTTGTTAATACGCCATATTCGCAATATGGAAGTTCAGGAGAAGAACCGTCTTTTGCATTAATAACTCTTTCAATTGGTAAGTTAAACTTTTGAGCAAAAGTAAAATCTCTTTCATCATGTGCAGGAACAGCCATTACAGCACCAGTACCATAAGTAGCTAAAACATAGTCTCCAACCCATACAGGAACTTCTCTTCCGTTTATAGGGTTAATAGCATAGGAGCCTGTAAACACTCCAGTTTTTTCTCTAGAGATTGATTGTCTTTCTATATCAGATTGCTTTTTAGCTTCTTCTTTATAAGCATCAACAACTGCTTTTTGTTCAGCTTTTGTAATTTCATCCACTAATGGATTCTCAGGAGCTAAAACTACATAAGTTACACCATATAGAGTATCAACTCTTGTAGTAAATACATCAAAACTTAAATCAGAATCTTTTAATTTAAAGGTAACTTGAGCACCAGTAGATCTTCCAATCCAATGCTTTTGCATTGCAACAGTTTTTTCAGGCCAATCTAATGTATCAAGTTTTTCTAATAATTCATCAGCATAATCAGTTATTTTTAAGAACCATTGAGTTAGGTCTTTTTTAGTAACTTCAGTGGAACATCTTTCACATACACCATCTATAACTTGTTCATTAGCAAGAACTGTGTTACATGATGGACACCAATTTACAGGGGCTTTTTTTCTATATGCTAATCCTTTTTCAAATAGTTCTAAAAATACCCATTGAGTCCATTTATAGTAGTCTGGAAGACAAGTAACAACTTCACTTTCCCAGTTAAACATAGCTCCCATAGCTTTAAGCTGCTTTTCCATAGTTTCTATGTTTTTTAAAGTGGAATCATGTGGATGAATTCCTGTCTTAATAGCATAGTTTTCAGCTGGAAGACCAAATGCATCAAAACCCATTGGTTGAAATACATTATATCCATTCATTCTTTTAAATCTTGCCCATGAATCTACTGGACCATAGTTAAACCAGTGTCCTGCATGAAGTTGGCTTCCTGATGGATAAGAAAACATCTCTAATACATATAACTTCTTATCTAAATTTTCTTTATCAAACTCATAAAGTTTTGTTTCTTCCCACTTATCTTGCCATTTCCTATCAATGGAAGTTCCGTAGTTTCCCATAATTTTTCCTCCTTAAAATATAAAAATAAAAACCTCTCATCTCTAAATTAAGAGACGAAAGGTTACATTCCGCGGTACCACTCTTGTTAGAATAAATATACTATTCTCACTTAAAACCTTAACGTGGTTAACGTCTTTGCTTTTACAAAGAAGCTCCTAGACAAGTTCATATTGTTTCAATACTATTTTACACCAACCAATAGCTCTCTAAAAATGAAATTCAATACTACTACTTCTAATCAATGCATTAAGTTATTACATTATATGTTATTATATGATATTTCAATGGGTAAATCAAGAATGAAATTAGGAGGATATATTGTGGCATAAAAATAAATCTTAAGATTTTATAATTTTTAACTATAAGGTACTCAAAAATAAAAATAATTATATATAATATATCAAAAGGAGAGTGTTGAAATGAGCTTTTTTGGTAATATTATATGGATTGTTTTTGGAGGGTTAATACACAGTATCGCATGGTTATTTTTTGGAGCCCTTTGGTGTTTGACTATTGTGGGGATACCAATAGGAGTTCAATGTTTCAAGATGGCATCGCTACAGTTTGCACCTTTTGGCAAAGAGGTGGTTACAGTTGATAATGGAGGAGTAGCCTTCTTAGCTAATATACTTTGGATCATTTTTGGAGGAATCGAGCTTGCATTAGGTAATTTAATATCAGGTGTGATTTTATGCTTAACTATAGTAGGAATTCCTTTTGGGTTACAGTTTTTTAAATTAGCTCAGCTTAGTTTAATGCCGTTTGGAAAAGAAATTAGATAAATTAATTAATTTTGTAAGGGAATTGTAAGAATTACAGAGGTTACTTTGTAATTCTTTTATTTTACCATTTATCTTAAGGTGGTTCCTTAGGAGGTGATATAATATATGGGAGAAGAGATGAGGGGGAGAGTATATGACTAAAGAGAACATATTGGTAGTAGATGATGAAATAGAAATAACAGATGCAATAGAGATATATTTAAGAAATGAAGGATATAACGTATTTAAAGCTTATGATGGACTAGAGGCCTTAGATATTTTAAGTTCAGAAGAGATACATCTTATTATTATGGATATTATGATGCCTAAAATGGATGGAATGAGAGTTACATTAAAAATAAGAGAAAGCAAAAACATACCAATAATAATGCTATCAGCAAAATCACAAGATACTGACAAGATATTGGGGCTTAATTTAGGAGCAGATGATTATATTACAAAGCCTTTTAATCCCATAGAATTAATCGCGAGAGTAAAATCACATTTAAGAAGATATATTAAGTTTGGCAATTACGTTGGAGAACCTGAAGGAGCTATAGTAGTTGGAGGATTATATTTAAATAAATTAACTAAGGAATTTAAGGTAGATGGACAAGATGTAAAGGTAACTCCATTAGAATTAAAAATTCTTACCTTACTTATGGAGAATAAGGGAAGAGTATTTTCAATTGAAGAAATATATGAAAGAGTTTGGAATGAGCCATCTTTTAATGCAGATACGGTAACAGTTCACATAAGAAGAATAAGAGAAAAAATAGAAATAAATCCAAAAGAACCTAGATATTTAAAGGTGGTGTGGGGAATTGGCTATAAAATTGAAAAACAATAAATTTATATATTTTTTATGTCTTATAATATTAATTTCTTCATTATTTGCTCAAACGATAATAATACCTGAACTGGTAAGAGGTTATGTTTATAGAAAAACAAGTTTTATAGAATCAATAGAATTTAAGTCTAATCTTTTTGATTTTTATGGTACATTAATGGATTCATACTCAAAGTATGGAGCAGGAGAAAATAGTGATAGATTTAAGGAAATTTCTAAGACTGATATACAAAATAGGTTAAAGGTACACGAAGATGAGTATAATTCAATAAAAGTTCAGTTAGATCAAATAAAGGAAAATGAGAAAAGAGATGCAAATAAAGATGTAAATAATGGAGTAATTAATGATGTAATTAGTGATGTAACTAATGATGGAGTTAATAAAATAACAACAGGTGAAGGAACTTTTTATAGTATACCTGAATTAGGAGATTTTAAAACTTATGATGAAGGACTTACTCTATTTAACAATAAAATTCCAAAACCAACTGAAGAAGATGCAAAAAAGGAATTATTATCAGAGAAAAAATCATCATATCAAAGTTTAGAAAAAGTATTTGATATTTATAAAAATTTTCAGTATGTAATTTATAATGGTGAAAATGACGAAATATTAAAAACAAACTTAGAAAAAGAGTTTAGTAATAGTGAGGAGATTAAAAACTTACAAAAAGATGCTAGATTCTATGTGCTTTTTGATGGAGTAAAGGCAGGAAACATACTAGAGAATATAACAGGAACTATTAATGGTAATTACTTTAGTGATTATGATTCTAGGTCCTATGATGCAGTAAAAAGTGAAAAAATAAAGCTACTAATAATGCTACCTCAAAAGCTATATTATCAAGATAATATAAAACAAGCTGAAGATAGATTTTTATATGGACAAAATAATTTTATGAAATTTGCTATTTCAGAAGGAGTAGCAGTTGTATTACTTTTATTATCTTTAGTATATGTAATAAAGCATAGAAGAAATTTAATTGATAATTTTGTAGTTAGAGCATATAAAGAAATGTGGTTAGAAATGAAATTAGTATTGAACATTTTTATTGCTTATTTGTTAAATTTCTTTACTAGTTTAGTATTCAATTTTTATGGTGCGGAAGAGAAGATAGTTTTATCTATTTATTTCATAATGTGCACCTATATCCTACTGAGAAAAAGAGTTAAGCTAATTGGAATAAAAGGAGTCATAAAAGAAAGCAGTGTTTTATATAGATTATTTAACCAAGTAAAGAAAGTATTTTTAGTGAAATCAATAGGAATAAAAGTGAGTATATTTGTTCTATTAACATTAGTATTCATCTTTGCACTATTCTTAATTCCAATATCAAGAAGCTTAACACTTAGTATTATTATAATTTTAGTTTATATAATTCCTTATTTAGCTTTAGTGGGCTATTATGGAATGAAGTTTACAGTGGGTTTTAGTAAGATTGTAAAAGGTTCAGAGATGATTTGCAGTGGAGATTTAAATTATCAAATAGATGAAAAGCAAATCGGAACCTTGGGCACATTAGCTAAAAATATAAATAGCATTAAAAGCGGGTTAGAAAAATCAATTAAGAATGAAACAAAGAGTGAAAGAATGAAAACAGAGCTAATTACAAATGTCTCCCACGACTTAAAAACGCCACTAACCTCAATAATAAATTATGTTGATTTGATAAAAAAGGGGAACTTATCTAGTGAAGACATCCAAGATTATATAAAGATTATAGATAGAAAATCTCAAAGATTAAAAACTCTAATTGAAGATTTATTTGAAGCTTCTAGAGCTGCAAGCGGAGAAATAGATTTAAATATGGAAAGGCTTGATATAGTCGCTTTACTAAAACAATCTTTGGCAGAATTTGAGGAAAGAATAAAAGATTGTTCTCTAGATTTTAGAGTAAATGCACCAAGTGAAAAAATATATGTTATGGTGGACGGCAAGAGAACTTGGAGAGTATTTGAGAATCAAATTATTAATATTTTAAAGTATTCTTTGGATAATACAAGAGTATATATTAATGTTGAAAAACATGAAGATGAAGTTGTGATTGTAATGAAAAATATTTCAGCCTTCGAGATAGATTTTAATAATGAAGAAATAACAGAACGATTTAAGAGAGGTGATAAGTCGAGAAATACAGAAGGGTCAGGATTGGGTCTAGCTATTTCGAAAGGTCTTACAGAGCTTCAAGGGGGAGAATTTAATGTGGAAGTTGATGGAGATTTATTCAAAACAATAATGAAATTTCCCATTGTAGGATAAAAATCAAAAAAATATAAATAAATTTTGGAAAAACTCTTTACAACTAATAATTATTATTATATAATAAAACATGTCGGGAAGATAAATAAATAAAATAAATATAATAAAATTAATTTCTTAGGAGGAGTTTAATATGAAAAAATTTGTTTGTACAGTATGTGGATATGTTTACGAAGGAGAAGTTGCTCCAGAAAAATGCCCAATTTGTGGAGCTGGTGCAGAAAAGTTTGTTGAACAATCAGGAGAATTAAACTTTGCTGATGAACATAGAATCGGAGTAGCTAATGGAGTAGATGAAAGAATAATCCAAGGATTAAGAGAAAACTTTACTGGAGAATGTACTGAAGTAGGAATGTACCTAGCAATGTCTAGACAAGCAGATAGAGAAGGATATCCAGAAGTTGCAGAAGCTTATAAGAGAATAGCTTTTGAAGAAGCAGAACATGCTTCAAAGTTTGCTGAGTTACTTGGAGAAGTTGTTGTAGCTGATACTAAGAAAAATCTTCAAGCAAGAGTAGATGCAGAGCATGGTGCTTGCCAAGGTAAAAAAGATTTAGCTACATTAGCAAAACAATTAAACTTAGATGCTATTCATGATACAGTACACGAAATGTGTAAAGATGAAGCTAGACATGGAAAAGCATTTAAAGGATTATTAGATAGATATTTCAATAACTAGTAATTAATATAAAGAAGAAGATACAGGGAGTATCTTCTTCTTATTTTATGTTAGTTTCTCTTCTTAGTAGTGAATATATAACTACATCATAAAATTTATCTTTATTTTGATGATGTTCTCTAAGAACTCCTTCTTTTATAAAATTCATGTTTTCTAATACTTTAATCGAAGCAGTATTTTTAGGTTTTACATAAGCCTCAATTCTATTAAGTCTATAATCATTAAAACCAAAGTAAATTAATGCAGTTAAAGCTTCTTTCATATAACCATTTCCCCAATAACTTTTGCCAAGTTCATAACTAATTTCACCAATATGACCTTGATTTAATGTACCTTTGATGAAACCACAAGTTCCAATTAGAATATTGTATTCCTTAGAAAAAATACCCCATCGGAAGCCTTTATTTTTTAGTGATAATTCTTCAAAGTAATTTAGGATTTCTTTTGCTTCTTCATTAGTTTTTAATGAATCAATATTGAGATATTTAGTAACGTCATTATCAGACCAATAATTAAACAAAACTGAAGAATCATTTTCTTGCAGCTTAGTGAGTACCAATCGAGGAGTTTCTAAAACTACTAAGTCTTTTCTCATTTGTTCTTTCACCCCATGTGAAATAGTAGTAATACTAATACTAATATATGATGCACTTAAATGATTGACATTATAATAAATTTTCAGTAAAGGATTTCTAAATGTTGACAGAGAATGATCTTTAGTATACAATGAAAAAAAGAATTTTACAAAATTTCTCACAGGAGGTTATCATGCTTACTAGAATTAACAAAATAGCAGGACAATTTTTTGGATACTTTTACTTTAGCTGGGGCTTTTATTTTAGCGCTGGTCAATTGTTCTGTAATAAAATAGTTGTTAATTCCTAATGAGTAAGGATAATCTTAACTAAACTTTTAATTATAAAAAATTACCTTGGATAAATAAGGCTCATTAGATGGGCCTTATTTTTTTTATAAATAATTAAATAATTTAAGGGGGCATTTATTAATGATTGTAATTTTAAAACCAAAAACATCAAAGGCTGAGGTGGATAATTTAACCAAAGCAATCGAAAACCTTGGGGTAGAAGTACATCCAGTAATAGGAAAAGAATTAATGATATTAGGACTAATTGGGGACACTAGTAAGATTGATCCTAATAAAATTGAAGCAAATAGGAACGTTGAGAGGGTTATGCACGTTCAAGAACCATTCAAGAAGGCAAATAGAATGTTTCATCCAGAGAATTCCAAGGTGGATGTAAATGGCATTACTATTGGGGGAAAAAAGATTGCACTTATAGCAGGACCTTGTTCAGTAGAAAGTGAAGAACAAATAATATCAATTGCTAAAAGTGTAAAAGAATCTGGAGCACAGTTATTAAGAGGAGGAGCTTTTAAGCCAAGAACTTCACCATATAGTTTCCAAGGACTAGAAACTGAGGGGTTAGACCTTCTTAAGATAGCAAGAAAAGAAACAGGAATGCCAATTGTAACAGAAATTATGTCAACACAATATTTAGATAGATTTGTTGAAGATGTTGATATTATACAAGTTGGAGCAAGGAATATGCAAAACTTTGACTTGCTTAAGGAATTAGGCAAAACAAATAAAACTATTCTTTTAAAAAGAGGATTATCAGCAACAATTGAAGAGTTATTGATGTCTGCAGAGTATATTATGGCTGGTGGAAATAATAATGTAATTCTTTGCGAAAGAGGTATAAGAACATTCGAAACTTACACAAGAAACACATTAGACTTAAGTGCTATACCTGCAATTAAGAAACTAAGCCATTTACCAGTAGTAGTAGATCCTAGTCACGCTGCAGGAAAGAATTGGATGGTAGATCCTCTTTCAAAAGCAGCAATAGCAGTGGGGGCAGATGGGCTTATAATTGAAGTACACAATGACCCAGTTAATGCTCTTTGTGATGGACCTCAGTCCATAAGACCAGAAGAGTATGACAAATTAGTAAAGGAATTATCACTAATTGCATCAGCGGTAGGAAGAGAAATATAAATTTGGGGGGATTGCATTGAATTTAAAAGTAAATCTAGGAGAAAATTCATATCCCATATATATAGAAAAGGGAGCCCTAAACAAGCTTCCAAGTTTAATAAAAACTAGCTTAAAAGCATATAAGATAGCAATTATTTCTGATGAAAATGTATATGGAATATATGGAGAAAATATAAAAACTTCACTAGAAGAAGCTGGATATAAAGTAGAATCAATAGTGCTTTCACCAGGGGAAAAGACAAAATCTTTTAATACGCTACCACATATTTATAATGAACTTCTAGGCTTTAAGTTAACAAGAAGTGATTTAATCATAGCATTAGGCGGAGGAGTTATTGGAGATTTAGCAGGATTTGTTGCTTCAACTTTTTTAAGAGGGGTTCCTTTTATACAAGTTCCAACATCACTTTTAGCTCAAGTAGATTCTAGTGTAGGAGGAAAAGTTGGAGTTGATTTAGAGAAAGGAAAGAATCTTGTGGGAAGTTTCTATCATCCTAAAATGGTAGTAATAGACACTGATGTTTTAAATACTCTTTCAGATAGATTTCTTAAAGATGGGTTAGCTGAAGTAATAAAATATGGTTGTATAAAAGACAAGGATCTTTTTGAGACGTTAAAGAATTTTAAAGATGAAGAAGACCTTATGAACAATATTGAATCAATTATATTTACTTGTTGTGATATTAAGAGAAGAGTAGTGGAGGAAGATGAAAAAGATACTGGAGAAAGAATGCTTTTGAATTTCGGGCATACACTAGGGCATGCAATAGAGCAATATTATAACTATGAAAAATATTCTCATGGTGAAGGTGTAGCTATTGGAATGTATGAAATAATGAAAGTAGCAGCTAAAAAATCTTTAGTTAGTTGCAAGGTTTCAGAAGAAATTAAAGAAATATTAATTAAATATGGATTACCATATTCCTTAGAAAATGAGAATAAGAACAAACTAATTGAAGTGATAAAGCTTGATAAGAAGTTTTTAAATAATGCACTAAACTTAATATTACTAAAGGATATAGGAGAAAGTTATATATACAAAACAAAAGATGACTTTTTCTCAAGTTTATGATTTTAGGAGGATATTATGGATAAATTAACTATTACTCCAGGAAAATTAAAAGGAGAAGTAAAAATACCTCCTTCAAAAAGTATGGCTCATAGGGCAGTTATCTGTGCCTCCTTAAGTAAGGGGAAGAGTAAAATAACTAATATAGAGTTCTCGGAAGATATTATAGCTACTATTGAGGCAATGAAGTCATTAGGAACCGAAATAAAAGTTTTCGAAGATTATTTAGAAATCGATGGAGAAAATACTTTTACAAAAAGTGAAAGATTAATTGATTGTAACGAATCAGGTTCAACCCTTAGATTTATGGTTCCTATAGCTTTAGTAAAAGATTCAAGGACCAACTTTATTGGTAAAGGAAACTTGGGAAAAAGACCATTAAATACCTACTATGAAATATTTGATAGACAGTGCATTAAATATGATTATGAAGATGGGGTTCTTGATTTGAATGTCGAAGGGGAGTTAAAGGGTGAAGAATTTAAGGTAAGAGGAGATATTAGTTCTCAATTTATTAGTGGATTATTATTTTCACTTCCTCTATTAAAAGAAGATTCTAAAATAACTATTACAACTAAACTTGAGTCAAAAGGATACATTGATTTAACACTAAGCATGCTTAAGCTTTATGGTATAGAAATTATAAACAATGATTATAGAGAATTCATAATAAAAGGTAATCAAAGCTATAAGGCTAAGGATTATAGAGTTGAGGGGGATTATTCTCAAGCTGCATTTTTCCTTGTAGCAGATACAATTGGCAGTGATGTTATAATTAAAGATTTAAATGTAAATTCTCTACAAGGAGACAAGGAAATATTAGATATTATCGCAAGAATGGGCGGAGAAATAGAAGAAAATGCTGTAGGCATAAAAGTAGCAACTAGGAATAAGAAAAACACAGTAATTGATGCTTCTCAATGTCCTGATATAATACCAGTTTTAACTGTTTTGGCAGCAGTTACTAAAGGGACAACTAATATAATTAATGCAGAAAGATTAAGAATTAAAGAATGTGATAGATTAAAGGCTATATCTACTGAATTGAATAAGTTAGGTGCAAATGTGAAGGAACTAGAAAATTCTCTAGTTATTGAAGGAGTAGCTAGCTTAAATGGCGGAATAGTACATTCATGGAATGATCATAGAATTGCCATGAGTTTAGCTATTGCAGCTACCTGTTGTACAGAAAAGGTAACAATTGAAAATCCAGGTTGTGTAAAGAAATCCTATCCAAGTTTTTGGAGAGATTATAAGAGTTTAGGAGGAAAGATCAATGAGTGGAGTTTGGGGCAATAAAATTCAAATATCAATATTTGGAGAATCACACGGAAATGCCATAGGTATTAATATAAGTGGACTTCCATCAGGCGTGCTTTTAGATATAGAAGCTATAAACGAAAAGATGGAAAGAAGAGCACCAGGAAGAAGCAAAATTTCTACTGCAAGAAGTGAGGCTGATAAGGTAGAGATTTTAAGCGGAGTTTTTGAAGGAAGAACAACAGGGGCACCTCTTTGTGGAATAATAAGAAATAGTGATACTAGAAGCCAAGATTATTCAAAGCTTAAAGATTTAATGAGACCAGGACACTCGGATTATCCAGCTAAGATAAAATATCAAGGTTTTAATGATTATAGAGGCGGAGGTCACTTTTCAGGAAGAATAACAGCACCACTAGTATTTGCTGGGGCTATAGCAGAGCAAATATTAAAGGAAAAAGGTGTTTATATCGGAGCTCATGTGAAGTCTATAAATAATATTGAAGATGATAGTTTTAATCCACTAGAAATTACAAAAGAGCAATTAGCTTCATTAAAAGGTTCTGACTTATCAGTATTAAATAATGAGCAAGGCGAAAAAATGAGAGAATTGATTCTTCAAGCAAAGAAAGAAGGAGATTCCTTAGGTGGAGTAGTTGAATGTGCAATATCAGGTATTCCAGCAGGTGTTGGAGATCCATTTTTCGATTCAGTAGAAAGTACCTTAGCACATCTAGTATTTTCTGTACCTGCAGTGAAAGGTATCGAATTTGGGGCTGGATTTGATATTACGAAGATGAAAGGATCAGAAGCTAATGACAGTTATTATTATGAAGGTGATGAAATAAAAACTAAAACAAATAATAACGGTGGAATATTAGGGGGAATTTCAAATGGAATGCCTATAATATTTAGAGCTGCAGTTAAGCCTACATCTTCAATTATAAAGATTCAAGATACTATAGATATAAATAAAAAACAAGAAGATAAGTTGCAAGTAGTAGGAAGACATGATCCTTGCATTGTTTCAAGAGCAGTAGTTGTAATTGAAGCTGTAAGTGCTCTTGGAATTTTAGACTTAATGTTGAGGTGAAAAAATGGATGGGTTAGAAGGCTGGAGAAAAAAGATTGATGAAATTGATAGGGAGTTAATGGATTTATTTGAAAGAAGAATGGACTTAGTAGCAAATGTTGCAAAATATAAAGAAGAAAATAATCTTCCTATATTTCAAGAAGATAGAGAAAAACTTGTAATAGAGAAAAACTTAAACCATATACAAAAAGAAGAACTTAAAAAATATGCTGAGGAATTCCTTCAATCCTTAATGGATGTGAGCAAAGAATACCAACGTGAAAAAGTCATTAATGAAAAGAATAAAATTAAGATTGCAGAAATACATGAGCCATCAGAAAAGCTTGATATCTTAAAGATTGGTTATGGTGGAACTGAAGGATCATTTTCTGAAGAGGCATTATTAAAATATTTTGGTGAAAATCATAAAAGAAAAAGCTATGAAGAGTTTGAAGGAGTATTTGTTGGATTAAAAAATGGTGAAATAGACTATGGTGTAGTGCCAATAGAGAATTCCTCAACTGGAGCAGTTAATGATGTTTATGATTTACTTAGAAAATATGGGTTTTATATTGTAGGTGAGGAATCAATTTCTATTACACAACATTTGTTAGGCTGCAGGGGATCTAAAATAGAGTTAATAAAAGAGGTCTATTCTCATACTCAAGGACTTCAGCAAAGCAGTAATTTTTTGAAGAAATATCCTGAGTGGAAAAAGATCCCTAATAATAACACAGCACTTGCCGCAAAATTAATAAGTGAAACAAATGATTGTACCAAAGCAGCTATAGCATCTAAAAGGGCAGCATCAATATATGGATTAGATATACTAAAAGAAAACATAAATAATGAAGAAAGCAATCACACTAGATTTATAGTAATCGGAAAAACTATAGAAAACTCAAAGGAAAAAGACAGAATATCGGTAGTATTTACCCTTGAAAACAAGGTAGGAACACTATTTAATATGTTAAGTTATATTAATAGAAATGGACTTAATATGGTTAAAATAGAATCAAGACCTGTTGGGAAAGAACCTTGGAAATACTATTTCTATATAGATTTCCAAGGAAATTTGGAAGAGGATTCTGTAAATAACACATTAACACTGATTCAGAAAAATAGTTCATATTATAGATTGCTAGGTGCATTTAAGGGGGTAAGCTTATGAAACTATATGGATTATTAGGCGAAAAGCTTGGTCATTCTTTATCTCCAGAAATACATGAGCAAATATTTAAGAATCTAAATATAAATGGAAACTATGCATTATTTCAAATAAAAAAAGAAGATTTATTTAAAGTTATAGAAGCAATAAATGTATTAGGAATATCAGGGGTAAATGTTACAATCCCATATAAGCAAGAAATAATGAAATATTTAGATTTTATATCAGAAGAAGCTAGAAATATTGATGCAGTAAACACAATCGTATTTAAAGATGGAAAATCTTATGGATATAATACTGACTATTTTGGTTTTCAAAATATGTTAAAAAGAGAAGATATAATATTAAAAGATAAGATTGCAGTGGTTTTAGGTACAGGAGGAGCTTCGAAGTCAGTAATTCAATGTCTTAGGGATAATAAAGTTAAGAAGATTTATATGGTTTCTAGAAACAAGGAAAGCATTAAGGGTAACGATAATACAGATATTATTGTAGTTTCATATGAAGAGCTTAGTAATATAAGTGGAGATATGTTAATAAATACTACACCTGTAGGTATGTATCCTAATATAAATGAAACCCCTGTAAATAAAGATATAATAAGTAACTTTGAAGTTATTGTAGATATTATATATAATCCTCAAGAAACAAAGTTATTAAGATTAGGTAAAGAACTTGGACTTAAGACTATAAATGGAATGTATATGCTAGTAGATCAAGCAGTTAAGGCTGAAGAGATATGGCAAGAAAGAGTTATTGATGAAAATATAAGTAATGAAATATACAATAAGCTTTCAAAAATGTTTTAAACTAGAGGAGTATTTATGGGGAAAAATATAGTTTTAATAGGAATGCCTGGATGTGGAAAGACAACCATAGGAAAGCTAATATCAGAAAAATTTCAATACGGATTTGTTGACATGGACCAGTACATTGAAGAAAGCCAAGGACAAACAATAAAAGAGATGTTTCAAGAAAGTGAGACTTTCTTTAGAGATAAGGAAACTATTGCATGTAAGGAATTATCTAAATGCTCTAGTAAAGTTATCTCAACTGGCGGAGGCGTAATAAAGCGTAGAGAAAATATAGAGTACCTTAAGGAAAATAGTATCATAATATTTATTGATAGAAACATAGAGGATATAATTGGAGATGTTAATATTTATTCAAGACCACTATTAAATGATGGAGTAGGAAGATTATATGAGCTTTATGAAGAACGATATGGTTTATATAAAAAGTATTCCGAATTAACTATTATAAATAAAGGCTCATTAGAAGAAGTAGTAGAAAAGATAGTTTCTAAAATAGCAATAAGTGATATAATTTGAGTAACCATTAATATGAAATATACAGGGTTTTAAGTCCAACTAACAATTTATTTAAACAAGAATAAATTAAGCTTCCTATAAAAAACCCTATATTAGGAGGGAACTATGAAAGTAATGGTCCTAAATGGTCCCAATATCAACTTTGTTGGGATAAGAGAAAAAGATGTATATGGCATAAAATCATATGAAGATATATGTTCATATGTGGTGGAAGAAGGTAAAAAAATAGGATTTGAAGTAGATATTTTTCAAGATAATGTTGAGGGGGAATTAATTAACCTTATTCAGAAAGCATATTTAGAAAAGTATCACGGAATTGTTATTAATCCGGGGGCTTACACACATACATCTATAGCTTTATTTGATGCATTAAAAAGTGTATCAATACCAGCAGTAGAGGTGCATTTATCCAATATCCATAAAAGAGAAGAATTTAGGCATAAATCTTTCACTGCCCCAGCTTGTGTTGGGCAGATTTCAGGGTTTGGTGAGTATGGATATGTATTAGCTTTAAGTGCTTTAAAGGAGCATTTAAATAAATGATTTTGTAGTATGGTAGGAAGTTTAAAAATTGTAAACTATTGAAGTTTGATTTTTAAACGTAAGTAAAGCAGGACATAGGGTTTTAAGTTCAACTAATAACTTATTTATGTAAGGATAAGTTAAGTTTCCTATAAAAAACCCTATAGTAGAAAAAATTAAAAATTTAGGAGGATGGTAGAAATGATAGTTATCATGAACAACAAGGCAAAAGATGATGAGATTAAAAAGGTAATGGGAATAGTAGAGGGACTAGGGTTAGAAGCCAATCTTTCAAAAGGAGGATCTTTCTGCGTAATAGGATTAGTAGGAGATACCTCTATAATAGATGGAGATAAGCTTATGGCGATAGACGGAGTAGAAAAAGTGTTAAAAGTACAAGAGCCTTACAAAAAGGCTAATAGGTTATTTAAACCTGAAAATAGTATTATAGATGTAAATGGTAATAAAATAGGGGGCAAGAATTTTGCTGTAATGGCTGGTCCTTGTTCAGTTGAATCTGAAGAACAAATAATTGAAGTTGCTAAAAAAGTTAAGGAGTCAGGAGCTAATTTCCTTAGAGGAGGAGCTTTTAAACCGAGAACTTCCCCATATAGTTTCCAAGGATTAGAGCTTGAAGGACTTAATTTATTATTAAAAGCTAAGGAAGCTACAGGATTATCAATAGTTACTGAAATAATGTCTACAGATTATATAGATGTTTTTGAGGAAAAAGTTGATGTAATTCAAGTTGGTGCAAGAAATATGCAAAACTTTGATTTACTAAAGCAATTAGGAAAAACTAATAAAACAATTCTTTTAAAGCGTGGTCTTTCAGCTACGTTTGAAGAGTGGATTATGTCTGCTGAGTATATTATGGCAGGTGGTAATGAAAATGTTGTTTTATGTGAGAGAGGAATTAGAACCTTTGAAACATATACAAGAAATACATTAGACTTAAGTGCAATTCCAGTAATTAAAAAGTTGACTCACTTACCAATAATAATTGACCCTTCACATGCAGGAGGAAAATGGTGGTTAGTAGAACCTATGGCTAAAGCAGCAGTAGTAGCAGGTGCAGATGGACTTATGATAGAAGTTCATAATGATCCAGTAAATGCATTAAGTGATGGTGCTCAATCATTAAAGCCTGAAGCCTTTGATGATTTAATGAAAAAAGTTAAAGTTCTTGTTGAATTAGAAGAAAGGGAGCTTTAAAAAATTGCTATAGGTAAAAAATATGATAATAACTATAGTTGGATTAGGAGTTATAGGGGGCTCCTTTGCTATGGCTTTAAATGAACTTCAGGAACATGAGATTTATGGAGTTGATGTAAATAAAGAAACCCTAGTGAAGGCGAAGAAGCTAGGGATAATAAAAGATGGATGTACATCTGGTAGTGACTTTATAAGAAGAAGTGATCTTGTAATTATAGGATTATATCCATCCGCTATATTGAATTTTCTTAAAGAAAATCAAGGTAACTTTAAAAGAGGAGCAATTATTACTGATGTTACTGGTATTAAGGAAACCTTTATTAATGAAGCTTTGGGGATAATACCAAGAGAAGTAGACTTTATTTTTGGACATCCTATGGCAGGAAGAGAAAAAAAGGGAATAGACTTTGCTTCAAAAGAGGTATTTAAAGGCGCTAATTATCTATTAACTCCTCATAATAAAAATAAGGAAGAAAACCTTAGAAAAATTGAGAGCTTAGTTTTAAAGATAGGATTTAGAAGAGTTAGAAGGATAACTCCAAGAGAACATGATAAAATTATATCATTTACTTCACAGCTCCCGCATGCTATTGCAGTAGCTCTAATTAATAGTGATAGAGAAGAATTTGATACAGGATCCTATATAGGAGATTCTTATAGGGATTTAACTAGAATAGCTAATATTAATGAAGGGCTATGGAGTGAACTTTTTTTAGGAAATAAGGATAATTTACTTCAAAGTATAGAGGATTTTCAGAATCAATTAAATAGTATTAAGGATGCAATAATAAATGAGGATAGAGAATCTTTAACCAAACTATTTAAAGAATCTGGAGTAAGAAGAGAAAAGCTATAGTAAAATCATATAAATATAATTTAAGGTATCCATACATTTATTCATGTAGGATACCTTATTTTTATAAACCTTTTTCAGTTTGTATATTTCTTTCGCTTAAAATTTCATATATTGTTTTAGAGGAGGTGTCATCTAAGGAGTAGCCTAAAAGATGAAGAACCTCTTCCAATTCTTCCTCAGAGTTAGTTTCAAACTCAACATAAGGAAATGGACAGAAACTTTTATCATTAATATCTATTTCTATTAAAGTATTTTTGTATTTGTAACTTTCTCTATATTTTTTAATACTTTGAACTAATTCCAAACCTAAAGAGTTAAAAATCTTCTTACCAACTTCCCCATCTTCAATAATACATTCATTTTCTTCCATAACCTTAAATCTTTCTTGTGATAGCATTTTTTTTGTTGTCATATAACTAACAATTTTATTATTAATTAGATCATTAACTATTCTAATTCTTGCGTATCCTTTTTCATTTAAAAGTCTTCTGTCTGGATAATCAAAAATGTTATTTATTTGATTTTCCTCTTTAACTTTTTCGGCTTTAATTTTAATAAGGTTATTTCTTAAGATATCTAAATCAATATCAAGTATTCTAGTTTCAAGTTCTTTCATAAAATCAGTCCTTCCATAAAACTACTAAAAGATTATATTTATTATAAATCATCAAAATACAAAGGTAAATATGATATAATATGTGAAGTAAAAGATGACATGTAATGAAAGTTATAAATCATTTTATAGGGTTTTAAGTTCAACTATTAACTTATTCATGCCTGAAAATGTCCAGATGCCGACATTTTCAAACAAGTATAAGTTAAGTTTCCTATCAAAAACACTATAAGTAGGAGGTTTTTATGGAGTATATTAATGATATAAATATTTTAGATGCAGTAATTCATATTTTAGATAATAATTCAGATGAGCCAATTCTGAATCAATATAAATTAGACTTAGGAGATGAGGTATATAAATTTATATATAGACATGTGGAGAGAGCACTAAATGATGAAGAGTTAAAGTATGCGGTATTTAACCCAGAAAGAAATATAGTTAAAGAGCTTTCACAGGAATATTTGAAGGGTGCAAACAATGACTTAGTTGGGATATCACAGGAAATAGCAAGACAACTATTTTCTATCATGAAGGGTAATGGAAATATACCATCATGTGATTTGATGGTTGTAACACTTTCAACTGATCAAGGTCCTATACTTGGTATTTTGAAACTGGATTATGTGAAAAACTTCACGCATAAAATAGATTTTGTTGAGGATAAAATTGGAATAGGAATAGTACAGCAATTTGGTGGATTACCAGCTTCTTCTCAAAGAATACAAAAGTGTGCATTTATAAAGCCTATAATGGAAGGGCAAGAATTTAATTTAATGGTAATTGATAAGCAAAAGAAAAATAAAGATGAGGAAGAGTATGGGACAAACTACTTTATAAATAGTTTATTAGGATGTACTGTTGTAACAAATGAAAGGGATATGACTAAAGCATTTATAAAGGCAACTGAAGCTTGGACTAGAAACAATGTAGTGCAAGATGCGGATAAGGCAGAAAAAATTAGAACAAGTATAAAGGCTAAGCTAAAAGAGGAAGAGAGTATTAATGTACAAGAGCTTTCAAGTGAACTCTTTAAAGAAGAGCCAGAAGCAAAAAGAGCATTTGACGATTATATAGCATCACAAGGTTTAAATGAAGAAGTTCAAGTTGATAAGCAATACGTTGAGAAAAAACTTAAGAGAGTAAGACTTAAGATAGATAAAGAAATAGATTTATACATAGATGAAGAAGCATATCATGATACATCCAAATTTGAAATCATAAGAAATGGTGATGGAAGTATTAATTTAGTAATAAAACATGTTATGAATTATATAGAGAAATAATACAATAAAGAGAGAGTAAATCATATTTAAGATATAATTCTTTAATGATTTTGCTCTCTTTTAATTTATCAGAATATTATGTGGATAAAATTGGTTAAATATATAGTAGCTGTGGATAATGTAAGTAGGATCTTAATAATATTCTATTTATAGAATGAAGAATAGAAAGGAGTGGCTCAAAAGTTTTTATTATTAACATACTTTTGAGCCAATGGAGAAATACTAGGATACTTTTATTATAGTTATATAAGCAGTAACCCCTTGTCTAGCTAATGCAAACCTTCTTACACGAGGAATAATTCTTAATCTTAATACAGAATTTGCTGGAACAGTAACTATTGCATTGCCTACTAATTGACCTTCGTTATCTGGCCAGTATAATCTAGTTCCAGGAATAGATACTAGATTAAGTGTTAGTTCAATAGCAGAATCATTAGCATTTACTGCATTTGCAGAATAAACTATTTCATAATCTCCAGGATCAGTTATAGTTATTCTTGTAGAATCTAAAGTTAGGTTATCTGTAGAAGGGCCTTGATTTTCAAATACTTTATAAATCCTACGATTTGTTGTAGCGGGTTGATTTGTTAAAGTATTTTGATTTGTTGTATCGGCTAGATTTGTTGTAGCTGCTTGATTTGTTGTACTATAAAAGTAGCCATATGCTCCAATTTCTCCAGTAGCTCCAGTGGCACCAGTAGGACCGGTAGCTCCAGTTGGACCAATATCACCTGTAGGGCCAGTAGCACCTGTTGGACCAATATCTCCAGTAGGACCAGTGGCACCAGTAGCACCAGTAGGACCAGTTGGCCCAGTAGGGCAATTAACTATAATAGGACACGGTGGACCATAGCAACCTGCAACTGAATTAATTGATTGATTATATATATCTTTATTGGCCTCACCATAATTAAAGGTGTCATTTGTTGGATTAACCCCATTAGCATGATAATCAAATTGAGTATTATAATTATCTACGTTATCATTATTCAATTATAAACACCTCTTGTTTTAAAAATAATATACTACTAATTATAGTAGTATAGAAGTTTCAAATATGTACCTTAAGTTGGAGTAATTGTATATAAATAATTTAAGAGATGAAGCAATGTTCATCTCTTTTATAAAATGTTAATTAAATTTGTTAGTATTTTTAAGTAGTTTTACTAGTACTGCCTTTTGTGCATGAAGTCTATTTTCAGCCTCTTCAAATATCTCAGAAGAATGAGCTTCTAGAATCTCAGAGGTTATTTCTTCATCTCTATGAGCTGGAAGACAATGAAGAACAATAGCATCATCTTTTGCATAAGACATTAAATCTTTATTTATTTGATACCCACTAAAGGCTTTTATTCTTTTTTCAGTTTCAGCTTCTTGCCCCATACTTGCCCAAACATCAGTAATAATTACGTCTGCATCTTTTGCTGCCTCTTTTGGGTCATTAGTTAAGACAAATTCTACATTATTTAATTCAGATAGTTCGTTTCCTTTAGTTATATAAGCTTCATTGATGGTATATCCATTAGGAGAGGCTATTGAGACCTTAATTCCGAGCTTTAATGCACCAACTAGTAAAGAATTGGCCATATTATTTCCATCACCTATGAAGCAAAGTTTTAAGCCATCAAAAGTTGTTTTAAATTCTCTAATAGTCATAAGATCTGCTAATACTTGACAAGGATGTTCATCATCGGTAAGACCATTTATAATAGGAATGGATGAATGTTTTGCAAGTACTTCAACTTCAGCTTGGTCATAGGTTCTAATCATTATACCATCTAAATACCTTGATAATACTCTAGCAGTGTCTTCTACAGGCTCCCCACGACCTATTTGCAAATCTCTTGAACTTAAAAACAATGCATTTCCTCCAAGCTGGTACATTCCAACTTCAAAACTAACTCTAGTTCTAGTAGAGGATTTTTGAAATATCATTCCAAGAGTCTTGCCCTTTAAATGAGGATGTTCTATATTATGCTTATGCTCATATTTTAATTGATCTGCTAAGTTAAGAATATCTAAAATTTCTTCTTTTGTAAGATCATCCATCTTTAATAAATCTTTATTCATAATAAACCCCCAAAGTCATATTATTATACACTTTCTATTGCTTGTAATAAGATACTTAAACCATTTTCTAGTTCTTCATTTGAAATTATAAGTGGAGGTAACATTCTTAGAACGTTAGGTCCAGCAGTTAAAACTAATAAGCCATTATCTAAGGCGACTTTTTGAATTTTTGAAGCCTCTTCAGTAATTTCTATACCTATCATTAACCCCATACCTCTTACTTCTGTAACTTTTGAGGAGGAAGCATTTTTAAAGAATGTTTTAATTAAGTTACCTTTTTTAGAAACCTCATTTAAAAAGTTATCCTGAGAAACTATATTTAGAACTTCTAAAGCACCAGAAGTGACTACAGGATTTCCTCCAAAGGTTGAACCATGATCACCTGGTTTAAAGGTTTCTTGGAGTTTCTCAGTACATAAAATAGCTCCTATAGGAAGGCCTGCCCCTAAGCCTTTAGCTAAAGTTACTATATCTGGTTCTACATTAAAATTATTAAAACCATATAATTTTCCAGTTCTGCCTATACCGCATTGTACTTCATCAAATATAACTAATAAGTCCTTTTCAGTAGCTATCTTAAAGATTTCATCAACAAAATATTTCTTTAGAGGATTAACTCCGCCTTCCCCTTGTATAGCTTCTATCATAATTGCACAGGTAGATTCATCTACACAAGATGTTAATGATTCTATATCATTAGCATCCGCATATTTAAAGCCTTCAGTAAAAGGGTAGAAGTATTTATGGAATTTTTCTTGTCCAGTAGCCTTCAAAGTTGTTATAGTTCTACCATGGAAGCTCTTATTTAAGGTGATAATTGTATTCCTGCCTTCTCCATATTTGTCATAACTATATTTTCTTGCAAGTTTTATGGCACCTTCATTTGCTTCAGCCCCGGAATTTGCAAAAAAAACTTTCTTCATGTTAGATATTTCAGTTATCTTCTTTGCAAGGTTTAAGACTGGTTCATTTAAAAAAATGTTAGAGGTATGAGCAAGTTTTTTAACTTGTTCAGTAACCGCATTTACCCAACCTTCATGACCATATCCAAGAGAAGATACACCTATTCCGGATGTGAAGTCTATATATTCTTTACCGTTTATATCGTATAGCTTACTTCCTATGCCATGGTCTAGAGTGATAGGAAGAGTAGCGTAAGTGTTCATTAAATTTTCCTTTGCCCCAAGTAAATTATTCATTACAATTTCCCCCTTAATAAATCATAGTTCCTATGCCTTCATCTGAGAATAATTCTAGAATTAATGAATGTTCAACTCTACCATCTATAATGTGAGCCTTCTTAACACCCATTCTAACTGACTCCATACAACAGCCTATTTTAGGAATCATTCCACCTTGTATAACATTTTCTAGATGAAGCTTTGGAATTTCATGTAGTCTTAATTCTGATATAAGAGTTGAAGGATCTTTAGGATCTCTCATAACGCCTGGAACATCTGTAAGTAGCATAAGACTTTCAGCTTTTAGGGCTGAAGCAATCTTAGCCGCACAGGTATCAGCATTTATATTATAAACTTTTCCATCCTCACCTAATGCAACACTACCTATAATAGGAATGTATCCATCAGCAAGAGTTCTTTCAATTATTTCAGTATTAACTTTAGTAATTTCTCCTACGTTCCCTAGATCAACATCACTAGATAATTTTTTCGCTTTTATCATAGAACCATCCATGCCACATAACCCTATAGCCTTACCGCCATAACCTTCAATTAACTTTACTAAGTCTTTATTAACCTTTCCACCTAGAACCATCTGTACAATATCTATTGTTTCTTCATCGGTGTATCTTAAACCATTAATAAAAGTACTTTCTTTATTAATTTTCTTCAAAAAGGAGGAGATGTCTGGACCACCACCATGAACTACAACAACATTTATACCAACACATTTCATCAATATAAGATCATTAATAACTCCTTGTTTCAAGTCTTCATTAATCATAGCATTTCCGCCATATTTAACTACTATTGTTTTACCAGAGTATTGTTGGATGTATGGTAGTGCCTGAACTAATATATTCGCTCTCTCAATATGGTTCAATTTTGTATTCCTCCTTTAGGATCTATAATCTCCGTTTATTTTTACATAGTCATAAGTTAAATCGCAGCCCCAACATGTTACAGTGCTATTCCCAGCTTTCATATCTACAAGTATTTGAATTTCTTTTTCTAAAAGTATATTCTTAGCTATTTCTTCCGAAAAATTCAATGGACTTCCATTTTCACAAACTTTAATAGTACCAGCAGAACTTCCAAAAGTTAAATCAACTTTTAATGGATCAAAATCAATGCCTGAATATCCTAAAGCGCAAAGTATTCTACCCCAATTAGCATCGCTTCCAAATATTGCAGCTTTAACTAAGCTAGAAGAAATAACAGACTTACTAAGTAGTTCACCTTCCTCTTCAGACTTGGCGTTAAGCACAGTACATTCCATTAGCTTGGTGGCACCTTCACCATCTTTAGCAATCATTTTTGCTAGAGAAATTGTTATTTCCTTTAAAGCCTCTAAAAATAAAAGATAATCTTCATTTTCTTCATCTATTAGGTTGTTTTCTGCAAGACCATTAGATAAGATTGTTACCATATCATTGGTTGAAGTATCTCCATCCACTGAAATACGATTATAACTGATATTAACACTATCTTTAAGAGCCTTATCTAGTAGAGTAGGGGAGATATTAATATCTGTAGTTATAAAGGAAAGCATTGTAGCCATATTAGGATGTATCATACCAGAGCCTTTTGCCATGGCACCAATAGTAACGTTTTTACCTGATAGTTCAAACTCTAATGCAAGAGTTTTTTGAAAAGTATCAGTTGTCATGATTGCTTCAGTAGAAGCAAGATATCCATTTTCATTTAAGGAATCAACTAAAGTAGGAATAGAATCTTTTATTTTATCTATATCTAATTGAACCCCAATTACACCAGTTGATGCTACGATTACATCTTCAGTTTTATAATTTAAAGCACTAGCTACAAATTCACACATTTTTTTTGCATTATCTAGCCCAGTTTCACCTGTGCAAGTGTTAGCATTACCGCTATTTATAATAATTGCTTTAGCTGTATTATTTTTCAAGTGTTCTTTTGTTACAAGCAAAGGAGCACCTTTTACTTGATTTTTAGTATATACAGCGGCAGAATTACACTCTGTTTCAGATATTATTAGCGCTAAGTCCTTTTTATCTTTATTTTTTTTAATTCCACAATGGATTCCAGATGAAAGAAATCCTTTTGGGGAAGTTATTCCGCCTTCAATATATTTTATAGCCATAAAAAAGCCCCCTTATTTAATTAGAGTTAAACATAAATTATTACATCTATAGGTTAAAATGCTGGTGGAACAAAATCTAAGCCTTCTGTTTCATCGAAACCTAAAACTATATTCATATTTTGTATACCTTGACCAGCGGCCCCTTTAACCATATTATCTAAACAAGAAATCAAAATTAATTTGTTATTTTCTTCATCATAATGAAGTGATATATGACAATAGTTTGATAGTTTAATATTATTTATTTTTGATGCTTCTCCTAAAGGTAAAATTTTTACAAAGGGCTTATTCTCATAATAAGAGGAGTATTTTTTATGAAGCTCTTTTAAATCCACTTTTTCTTTTGGAGTTACATATATAGTTGATAAAATTCCCCTGTTTATCGGAAGAAGATGTGGCGTAAAAATTAACTTTACTTTTTCAGAAGAAATTGATGATAATACTTCTTCAATTTCTGGTGTATGCCTATGACTAGCTATCTTATAGGCACTTAAGTTTTCATTACAATCAGTAAAGTGACTGCTTTGAGATAAGTTTCTTCCAGCGCCTGTAGCACCAGATTTTGAATCAGCAATTATTCCAGTTGACTCTATGAGATTCATAGATAGTAATGGAAGTAACGCTAATTCGATAGAAGTTGCATAACATCCAGGGTTAGCAATTAATTTGCTTTCTTTTATTTTTCCTTTATTAAGCTCTGGTAACCCATAAACTTCTTTTCCATGCAATTCTGGTATATCAAAACTTTTTCCGTACCACTTTTTATAAATAGTTTCATCAGAAAGTCTAAAATCTGCCCCCATATCAATGCAGATTTTACCTTTTGATAGTATTTTTTTCGCTATATGCTCACTTAATCCATGAGGAAGTGCTGCGAAAATAACATCACTTTTATCAATTACCTCATCCTCTTCTGAACATATTAAGTTAGTAAGTTTATAGAAACTTGGATATATTTCTGATAGATTTTGCCCCTTAAAACTAACAGATGAAATAGCTGCAATTTCAACCTTTTTATGATTCATCAAAAGTCTTATAAGTTCAGCCCCAACGTATCCTGTCCCACCAATTATTCCGACCTTTATCAAATTAGTAGCCCCCTTTATTACTTTTCAAGTATATATTTATAATTTTCTATGCTCCTGAATAAAGGATTTTAGAACATCTAACTGTATTTTTACTGATTGAGAACTTGGTCCCCCAATAACCTTTCTTTCTTCAACACAAGTCTCCAGTGATATAGCATTATAAATATCTTCTTCAAATTCTGGTGAAAATTCTTTTAATTCTTTTAAAGATAATTCTTCAATATTCTTATTTTCATTTATACATTGTAAAACGATAGCCCCAACAACTTCATGTGCGTTTCTAAAAGCAACACCTTTTTTTACTAAATAGTCAGCAACATCTGTAGCATTAGTAAATCCTCCAAGTGCACCTTTTCTCATATTATCTTTTTTTACTTTTAGGGTTTTTAACATACCATTAAAAGTTCTAATTGAAAGAAAAGTGGTGTCTAATGCATCAAATAAAGCATCTTTGTCCTCTTGCATATCCTTGTTATAAGCTAATGGAATGCCTTTCATAAAGGTTAGAAGAGTGATTAAGTCCCCATAAACTCTTCCAGTCTTCCCTCTAACTAATTCTGCAACGTCAGGATTTTTCTTTTGAGGCATTATTGAACTACCAGTAGAATAAGCATCATCAAGTTCTATAAAGTTAAATTCTCCAGTACACCATAAGATTATTTCTTCAGAAAATCTTGAAAGGTGCATCATTATCATTGAAAGTGTAGAAAGAGTTTCGATCACATAATCTCTATCTGATACAGCATCCAAACTATTTAAACAAATTCCAGAGAAACCAAGCTCTTTAGCAACCATCTCTCTGTCAATTGGGTAGGTAGAAGTTGCTAATGCACCACTACCTAATGGCATTTGATCCATTCTCTTATAAGCATCTAAGATCCTTCCTATATCTCTCTTGAACATCTCACCATAGGCTAATAAGTGATGAGCAAAGGTTATAGGTTGAGCTTTTTGAAGATGCGTATAGCCTGGCATAATAGTTTGAATGTTTTCTTGTGATTTTAATAATATTGTCTCTTGCAAGTCTAAAAGAGTATTAACAAGAGAAGACAAACTCTTCTTTAAATACAACCTTGTATCCAAAGTAACTTGATCATTTCTACTTCTACCTGTATGGAGTTTTTTTCCTTCTTCTCCAATATAATAGGTAAGAGTAGCTTCAATAAAGGAATGTATATCTTCAGAAGATTGATCTATCTCAATAACCCCATTTTCAATTCGTTTATTTATTTCCATTAAGCCATAAATAATTTTTTCACCGTCTTCTTTTGGGATAATATTTTGATGAATAAGCATTTTGACATGTGCTAGACTTCCTTCAATATCTTCTCTAAACATCCTTCCGTCTGTTCTTATAGAAGAATTGAAATCATTAACTAGAGTGTCTACAGCTTTTTCAAATCTTCCGCCCCATAATTTCATAACTATTTCACTCCATCCATTTTTGCGTCCATTTTTGCTTTTACCGTAATTGGTAACCCAAATAGGTTAATGAATCCCTCAGAATCTTTTTGATCATATACTGCATCCTCGCCAAAAGTTGCATATTCTTCTGAATATAATGAATATGGTGAAGAAGTTCCAGCAGTTACTATATTACCTTTATAAAGTTTAAGTTTTACATCGCCAGTTACTGTTTCTTGAGTTTTATCAACAAAAGATGAAAGAGCTTCTCTTAGAGGAGTAAACCATTGTCCATAGTAAACTAACTCAGCAAATTTTAAAGCTACCTGCTCTTTATAGTGTAGAGTGTCTCTATCTAAACATAAATATTCTAACTCCTTGTGAGCATAATAAAGTATTGATCCACCTGGTGTTTCATAAACACCTCTTGATTTCATACCAACCAAACGGTTTTCTACCATGTCTATAATTCCAACTCCATTTTCTCCACCAACTTTATTCAATGCTTTGATTAATGAAACACCATCAAGTTTTTCACCATTTAAAGCAACCGGAATTCCTTTTTCAAATGAAAGGGTTATATAAGTTGGAGAATCAGGTGCTTTTTCAGGAGATACACCCATTTCTAATATTTCATCATATTTTGGTTCATTATTTGGATCTTCCAAATCTAAACCTTCATGACTTAAGTGCCATAGATTTTTATCCTTTGAATAATTTGTTTCGTAAGTTATTTTTATTGGAACATTCTTTTTGATTGCATATTCAATTTCTTCTTCCCTTGATTTTAGTTCCCATATTCTCCAAGGAGCAACTATTGGCATATCAGGCGCGAAGGCTTTTATAGTTAGCTCAAAACGAACTTGGTCATTACCTTTCCCTGTGCAACCATGAGCAATTGCATCAACTCCTTCAGCTTTAGCAATTTCAACCATTCTCTTTGCAATAACTGGTCTTGCAAAGGACGTTCCTAACAAATATTTTCCTTCATAAACTGCACCAGCTTTTAAAGTTGGGAATATATAATCATAAACAAATTCTTTTTGTAGATTTTCAATATATATCTTAGATGCTCCAGTCTTAATAGCTTTTTCTTCTAAACCTTCCAGCTCATCATCACCTTGACCAACATCGCCTACTACAGCTATAACTTCTTCACAACCATAGGTTTCCTTAAGCCACGGAATTATTATTGATGTATCTAAACCACCAGAATATGCTAATAAGATTTTGTTAAATTTTTTCATTAAAAGTACCCCCTTAGAATTACCAATTTGTGATATTATTCATTATAAGTCTTAATGAATATTTATGCAATAAATACTTATAAAATTCTTTTTTATTTATAAAATCATTAAAAGTAAAGGTTTAACATGAAACGATATGCAAAAAAGTGCATAAAAAATACATTTTTATTTATCATACTACTGTATAAAGTTTAGCATTTATGGTAATAATTTGATGGAATTAAGATAATCTTAAGATATAGATTATGATAAATTAAGGTTATTTATTTATAATAATCTTTAAAAATGAGTATAAAGGAAGGCAAGTTATGATTGAGATATCAAATGTTACCAAAAAGTATAGAATGGGAAAAGAAACAGTTGAAGCATTAAGAGGAGTTAACCTAAAGATTGAAAATGGTGAATTCTTGGCTATATTAGGTCCATCAGGATCTGGTAAGTCAACCCTTATGCATATAATTGGAGGACTTGATAAACCAACTAGTGGGACAATATCTGTGGAAGGAAAGGATATTTCTAAGTTAAAAGACAAGGAGATGTCAAAGTATAGAAATTCTACAATAGGATTCGTATTTCAAGCTTTTAATTTGGAAAATACACAAACTGCATTAGAAAATGTAATGATGCCATTAATTTTTTCAGGTGCATCTAAAAAGGAAAGAAAGATTAAGGCCTTAAAAGCATTAGAATTAGTAGGATTAACTGATTTGTCAAAACATAAGCCTACAGAAATGTCAGGTGGACAAAGACAAAGGGTTTCTATTGCTAGAGCACTTGTAAATGATCCAGCTATAATATTTGCTGACGAACCTACAGGAAATTTAGATTCTAAAACTGGAAGCAAGATAATGAATGTATTTAAAGAGTTAAATGAAAAAGGATATACGATAATTATGGTAACACATAATGAAAAAGAGGCTCTCAGAGCTAATAGAATTGTAAGAATTCAAGATGGTGAAATAGCTCAAGATAGCAGCAGTGACTCTCAAGTAAGGGAGGGGTAATAGATGAAGTTTAAAGATTCCATTGGTATGGCGTTTAGGGATTTAAAAAGAAGAAAAGGAAGAACCTTTTTAACTACTTTAGGAATTACTATTGGAACGATGTTATTAATATCAATGGTTGGACTTGGTATTAACTTCAAAAGAGTTTTACTAGAAAACCTAAATAGTGATGCAAGCAGTAAGCTAATAAGTGTAAGTAATATTAAGAATAATGTGGACACAGATGAGACAATGGATCTAAATTCTGAAAATGATTATAATGCATGGATGGAAGAAAACTCTTTGAAGATAGACAAAACTACACTAGGTGAAATTAGAAAAATTGAAGGTGTAGAAAGTATAAGAGCATATATTAGTGATTCGACAAACTATAAATATAATATTGCAGACAAGGATTATGAAGGTAGTATTAGTTTATTAGGTGCTAATTTAGATGATCCATTAATAACTGATAGTGCAATAAGTGATAAAAGAGAAAGTAAAAAGGATAAGTCTATTAATTTTATTAAATATGGTTCTACACTAACTAAAGGGGAAAAAGGACAGGTATTGCTTGGAGAAAATGTAATACTTGATAATAAGATAGATAATCCAGAAGCATTAATAGGAAAAACTTTTAAGGTTACAGTTGATACAATTGGTCTAGTAAAAGTAAAACCCTTTGTTAAGGAATTTAAAATAGCAGGAATTATAGATAAAAATTTTACTGAGGCTTCATCAATAGTGGTTAGTGATGAAGATTTGAGTGAAGTATTATCATTTAAGGAATCGTCAAAAAATTACTTGCAAGAGAAAGGATATTCTAATATATCTGTTGCAGCAAAGGATATAAAGAATGTAGATGGCATAGTAACCAAAATTGAAGACTTAGGTTATATGACAACATCGGCACAAGAAATGGCTAAATCAATTAATAAAATGTTAAATGGTATAAGTTTAATATTATCATCCTTAGGGGTAATAGTCTTAGTGGTAGCTGCTATTGGAATTATTAATACTATGATTATGGCTATATATGAGAAGTTCAGAAGTATAGGTGTAATGAAAGCAGTAGGTGCAAGTTCAAGGGATATAAAAAATATATTCTTAGTACAATCATCTTCCATTGGATTAATTGGAGGAGTTACAGGAGTTATATTAGGGTTTTCTCTAATTAAATTAGGACAAATATTTATAAATATATATTTGAAGAGTAAAGGATATTCAATGACATTAGAGTTCGGATTGCCAATATGGCTTGTAGCAGCTTCAGTTGGTTTTTCAATATTATTAGCTTTAATTGCCGGGATTTATCCAGCAAGCAGAGCATCGAAATTGAATCCTGTAGATGCTTTACAAAGTTAGGAGGGGTAACTAAATGAAGTTTACTGATGGAATTAAAATGGCGTTTTCAGACATAAGAAGAAGAAAACTAAGGAGTTTTCTAACTATCGTAGCGATATCAGTAGGAAGCCTCTTGCTTATGGCTATGCTTGGACTTGGAGATACCTTAGCAAAACAGGTGGAGAATATGTTTTCTACATTCTCAGATACACAAGAAATAACAGTTTTTAATATTAAACCTTCTGCAGCAGGTTCAGTTAGTATTAATGTTGGTGTGCAAGATAAAAATGCAGCTGGTCAAAAAAGAGAAACTAAAAATATTACTACAGAAGATTTAGATAAGATAAGTAAAATTTCTGGAGTAGAATATGTTAAGGCTATATTAGAAACAAAGCTAACTGGTGTTACTATAGAAGGAAACAGCGTACAAAATAAAGGTGTAACATTAAGAGGATATAATTTTAGCTACTACAAATCATTCAAAAATGATTTAGCCTATGGTAATGATTTTTCTAATGATAAAAATGAGATTATTGTTGGACAGAAGTATTTAAAGGCTATTGGAATAGATAATGGAGAAGATGTTCTAGGTAAAGAAATCACTTTAAAAGTTGATGCTCCTGTTATAGATGGTGTAGCGGTAAGACAATCATTTGCAACCAAAGGAAAAATTATAGGGGTATTAAAAGAAAGTAGTGATGAAAAGAGAAACATAATTTGTTCACAGCAAATAGCAGAAGAAGTTTTAAATTATTACTCAGAGAAAACAGATTATTTTAAAGAAACTGGTTATCCAAGCCTTGTAGTAAGAGCAAAGACTCTGGACGATGTTAAAACTATTAATGATGAAGTAAGGAATAAAGTAGGTTTTGAGACATTTACTATGGCAGAATTATCTCAAAAGATGGCAGCTGCTACAAAGAGCTTTAAGTTAATCTTTTCTGTTGCAGGAATAATAGTTATTTTAGTTGCAAGTATTGGATTAATTAATACTATGAATATGAGTATACAAGAAAAGAAAAAAACCATAGGAATTATGAAGGCAGTAGGAGCATCAAGAAGAGCAATAAAAAATATATTTTTAGTTCAGGCAGCTTTACTTGGAATTTTAGGAGCAATATTAGGTTGTGCTATAGCTGCTATAATTACGGTTGTACTTAATACCTATGTTTTAAAAGAAACTCAAGTAGTATTAAGTCTAGTAAACCTAGGTATATGTTTTGGAATAACTTTTGTGATTTCAACCATTTCAGGATTGATGCCGGCATCTAAGGCATCTAAAATGAACGTTGTTGAAATAATTAGTTATGAATAATCAGACAAAGTTTGCAAGTGAAACTCAGCCAGTGCTGGGTTTTGCTTTGTTTCTTGCAAGAAGAATATTATATAATATTTTTAAATAATGTAATATAATGGTTTTACCGAGGGGGGATAAAATGCGAAATATCTTAATTGTAGACGATGAAGTAGAGATAATTGAATTGATAGAATTATACTTAGAAAAGGATGGCTATAGGGTTTATAAGGCAGAAGATGGAATAGAAGCATGGAGAATTATAACTAGTGAAAAGATAGATCTAGTTTTATTAGATATAATGATCCCAGGGATTGATGGATATCAATTAGTAAAGAAAATTAGAGAGAAATATAATATACCAGTTATTTTTATATCGGCTAAGAGTGATGCAAATGATCTTATTCTTGGGTTAGGATTAGGAGCAGATGATTACATAATTAAGCCATTTAATCCACTTGAATTAAGCGCAAGAGTAGGAGCACATATAAGAAGATTTACAGAGCTTAAAGGGGAAGAAGCAGAATTTGTTAAAGATATAAAGAGTGGAAAGATAATATTAGGGACACTTGTACTTGATGAAAATCAATGTATGCTTTTAAAAGATAATAGAGAAATTATAATGACTGTAACTGAATATAAAATCATGAGATTTTTAATGAAAAATCCTAATAAGGTATTTACAAAAAAACAGATATTTGAACAAGTATGGGAAGATGAGTATTATGGGGATGATAATACAATTATGGTTCATATAAGTAATATTAGGGACAAGATAGAAGAATGTCCGAGGACGCCTAAGTACCTTAAAACTGTTAGAGGGTTAGGATATAAATTTCAATGGGATTAAGTGGTGAAAAAATGTTCAGAAAACTTAAGTTGAATAAGATTAAACCAACAGGTATTTTTTTCAAGATTACGCTAGGAAATATAGTTATAATTTCAATGACTGTTTTTTTGTTTTTAGTGTTATCTATTATTTTTGCATTATTTATGGTCAAGTTTTCATCTGATGCAATGAAAGATAATAATATAAAAAATTATATTGATACATTAGCTAAAGAGGACTATGAAAATATAGATATTTCAGTTATATCAAAATATGGCGGATGGCTTGAAGTGCTTAAAGACAATAAAATAATATACATCAAGGGAAATAAGCTAGATAAAGTAACAGAATACTCTACTGGAGAATTAGTAGATATGTTACAAGAAACATATAATTTGCCTTCAGTTAATTCCAATCTAAAAGAATATATATTTTGTAAAAGTTTTAAAGATAAGGTTGGACATGAATTGATTTTATTAGTCAAGTTTCCTGCAGGTGAAAATAAGGATACAAAACTAAGGTCAATGATGAATAATACTACCCCAGGATTTTATTATGATGAAAAAGATTTAGATGGAAAAATAAAAAAGATAATGTTATTGATTTATGGGGGATTTTTTATAACTAGTTTAATATTCTTGTTACTAATAAGTAAGTTAATTTCAAAGAATATAGCTAATCCTATAAAGCATATTATTAAGGGCATTGAGGAAATAAGTAGAGGTAATTACTCATATAGAATTAATTGCAGAGCAGATAGTGAATTAGCAACTATTAGAGATGCTTTAAATTCAATGCCCGAAAAGATTCAAAAGACAGAAGAAGAGAAAAATAAGATAGAAGAAAATAAAAAGATAATGATTGCAGATATTTCTCATGATTTAAAAACTCCTATTACATCAATAGAAGGATATGCAATAGCACTTAGAGACGATATGGTTTCAGATCCAATTAAAAGAAAAAAATATTTAGATTATATTTTAAAGAAAAGCGAAAGAATGAATTATTTAATAGATGAATTATTTTCATTTTCCAAAGTGGATGCATCTACGTTTAAATTAAATTTAGAGAAGATTGATATATGTGAGTTTTATAGAAGAACTATAATTGAACATTTACCTGAGCTAGAAAAAAGTAAGTTTAGTTACGAAATAAATATATACGATGAACCGATATTTATGAGCATTGATAAACAAGAGATGTATAGAGCAATATCAAACTTAATATCGAATTCACTTAAATACAATCCAGAAGGGACAAAGATAATTTTTAATTTAAGGAAAGTTCAAGAAGAAGTATTTATCGAGGTAATTGATAATGGAATAGGGATGGATAAAGAACTTCAAGAAGTAGTATTCTATGAATTTACAAGGGGTGATAAAACCAGAGTAAGTTCAGGAGGAGCAGGACTCGGACTAGCTATTTCAAAAAAAATTATTGAGCTGCATGGAGGGGAAATTGAATTATATAGCACATTAGGTGTTGGAACATCATTTAAGATAAGTTTAATGATAAATCATAATTCCTAAAATTAACATTACTATTAAATAGATAAGAAATAGAGGAGTTCCTCTATTTCTTATCTATTTTTAAAAAATATTTTTTATACTAACTTCCTGTAAGTCGAGTATATAATTTGTTGAAAATTTTATGGCATGCAGCGAAGCTAAAGCTTCTTCAGCATTGTGATATTTAATATATTGACTTAGTTTTGATGCTTCAATATTTAAGTTATCAAAATCTGTATGGTTTACATATAGAGCTACTGCAGAGGAATTATCCTTTATATAATCTATAAGCTCTACTGTGTTATCATAACTTTTTTCCCAGTTTTCTTCGGTTATTAGAGTCTCAGTTTCTTCAGAATTTTTCAATATATGTTCGCAAATACCTGTGAGCTTCCCATTTGCATAAAAGAGAAACCCTAAAAGAATAGCAAATAAAGCTATAGAAATTATTGAATTTCTCATTTCTTCTCACTCTCCATTTTTTCAAAGTCACCTTTTAGCTGATGTATTAACTTCCCAGTGCTATCTATTAATACAATAAAGGTATCTTCAATATTTACACCCTTGTTTTGAAGTTTTTGTTTCAGCCATTCAACATCTTTATTCATTTTAGATAAGGTTTCTTTATTATACTGACCATCAATATATAAAATAGCTGGTAAATTCATAATATTATTATCCATAGGAATTATAGAAAGCTGACCGTTATTTTCTAGTAAAGCATATTTAATCTTGGATATATCCAAGTTTCCACTAACTCTTAATTCCTCCATAAGATCATCAAGGTTTATTCTTTGACTTTTAAGTTCTTTTTCGTTTAACTTTCCATTCTTAATTATAATTGAAGGATTACCATCAATAATTTTTCTCATAAAGTTACTTTTTAGCTGAAGTTCTGTTAAAATAAGTTCTAGAATCAAAAGTGACATTATAGGAATAATACCCAAAATTAATGGAAGTCTTACATCCTGCATTGGAACAGTAGCAAGATCTGAAATAACTATAGTAATAACTAATTCATATGGTTGAAGTTCACCAATTTGACGTTTTCCCATAAGTCTAATTACTAAAACCACGAGAAGATATAAAATACATGTGCGAAATATAACAATAAACATAAAAACACCTCAAAAATAATATTAACTATTAATGAGAAATATATGTATAGTTATGAATTTTCAAAGCAATGTTATATAATATAATAAGGTATAATTTGTCAATATGTTTAATTCTTTTAGGAGGTATTGGGAAATGAAAAGCTTGAGTCTAACATTATGTAATGGTAAAAGTATTGAAGTGGAACAGGGAACCATATTAAAAGATATAATAGAGAAATATTATGAAAAAGATGAAATGTCAATAATGCTAGCAAAGGTAAATGGAAGATTTCGTGAATTAAGCAGTTCATTAGAAGAAAGCGGAACTTTTGAAGCAGTTAAAAATAATACCGTAGAAGGTATGCAAGTTTATGGAAGAACAATGACTTTCATATTTATCAAGGCTGCTTTAGATTTATTTCCTGATTCAAAGATAACTATGGAGCATTCTATTAGTAAAGGAATTTACGGAGAAATTCACAAAGAAAAGATATTAACTGAAGAAGATGTTAAGAATATAAAATCAAAAATGAAAGAATTGATTGAGAGGAATCTTCCTATAAATAAACTCAAAATATCGAAGCAGGAGGCCATTAATATCTTTGAAGGGTATGGGATGGTTGATAAGGTAAAACTTTTATCACATATGCAATTTGATAAGGTAAATGTTTATGAATTAGATGGAAGATATGATTATTTTTATGGCTATATGGCACCTAATACTGGAAGTGTTAGGTTGTTTGATGTTATTTTTTATGATCAAGGGTTTATATTAAGATACCCAGATGATAAAAATCCTACGAAAATAATTGAGTTTATGGAACATAAAAAATTATCTAATATATTTAGAGAAACTGAGCAATGGCTCAATATTCTAGGAGTCGGAGAAGTGGGATCTTTGAATGACAAAATGATTTCCAAAGATGCTCAGGATTTGATTAGAGTATCAGAAGCACTTCATGAAAAGAAAATTGCCTATATAGCAGATAAAATAAGTGAAGAAAAGGAAGTTAGAGTAGTATTAATTGCTGGACCTAGTTCATCAGGAAAGACGACATTCTCAAAGCGTCTATCTATTCAATTAAGAGTTAATGGTCTTCTTCCTATACCAATTTCATTAGATGATTATTTTATAGATAGAGATAGGAGTCCCTTAGATGAAGAGGGGAAACCGGATTATGAAAATATTAATGCACTTGATTTAGATTTATTTAATAAGCAGTTAGAATTACTTCTAAAAGGGGAAGAAGTTGAAATACCTATTTATAATTTTATTACAGGTACAAGAGAACATGAAGGTAGAAAATTTAGACTTCCTCAAAATGGTATTTTAGTTATTGAAGGTATTCATGGGCTAAACAATCAATTAACTGAGTCAATTGCAGACAAAAATAAATTTAAAATTTATATTAGTGCATTAACACAACTAAATCTAGATAATCATAATAGAATTGCAACAACTGATATAAGAAAAATAAGAAGAATTGTTAGAGATTATCTTACTCGTGGATATGGTGGGGAACAAACTTTAGAAATGTGGCCATCAATTAAGAGAGGGGAGGAACGTAATATTTTTGTTTTTCAGGAAGAAGCAGATGTTATGTTCAATTCAACTTTAGTATATGAGCTATGCGTTCTCAAAAGTTTTGCATTAAAAGAGTTAAATAAGATAAATGAGGATAGTTCTGTATTTTATGAAGCACAAAGACTGAAATCTTTTTTAAGTTTCTTTAAAGAAGTATCAGTAGATTTAGTACCAGAAAATTCTATATTAAGGGAATTTATTGGTGGAAGTTGTTTTTATAAATATTAATAAAGGGTTTTAAGTTCAACTAATAACTTATTTATGTAAGAATAAGTTAAGTTTCCTATAAAAAACCCTATAAATAATCAAAAGAAAAAGTGAGGAGCATTATGAAAAAGTATGATGTATTTGATATTATTGGTCCTATAATGATTGGACCCTCATCTTCACACACAGCAGGAGCAACAAGAATAGCTAGAATGGCTAGAATTGTTGCAGAAGAAGATATTAAAGAAGTTAGTTTCCTACTACATGGTTCTTTCTCAAAAACCTATAAAGGGCATGGAACAGATAGAGCATTAGCTGCAGGCATTTTGGGAATGAATCCAAGTGATATTAGACTTAGAAATTCCCTTGATATAGCTAAAGAGGCTGGAATAAAAGTAGAATTCATTGAAGCAAATTTAGGAGAAGTACATCCTAATACAGTTAAGTGTATAATTACTGGAAAAACTGGATTAGTATATTCATTAGTGGGATCATCTATTGGGGGAGGAAATATTCAAGTAATTGAGATAAATAATCAGAAGGTTGATTTCACAGGAAATTATCCAACATTAATAATTTCTCATAAGGATGTCCCAGGAAGTGTATCAAAAGTTACAGCATTATTATATAAGGAAAATATTAATATAGCATTTATGAAAGTATTTAGAAGTGAAAAAGGTAAAGATGCAACCATGTTATTTGAAGTAGATAATCCAATCCCAGACCTAATTATGGATGAGATTAAATCTATCAATGATATTTCCAAAGTAATAAGAATAAATCCAATAAAAGAAGGAGAATAAGAATCATGTTTGCAAAAGATGGGTTAGAATTATTAGAGATATGTGAAAGTAAAGGTATATCTTTAAGTGAGTATGCTATATTGTACGAAATGGATTCTAAGGAAGCTACAAGAGAAGAAGTAATAGAATTAATGAGAAAACATTATGAAGTCATGAAAAAGTCTTGCAGTGAAGGAATGGAGAAAGAAGTATATTCTGTAAGTGGATTAATTGGTGGAGATGGATATAAAATAAAAAAATATTTAAATAGTGGAAAATCAATTACTGGAAATGTTATGATAAAAGCAATGGGAAGAGCAATATCCTGTGCTGAAGTAAATGCATCAATGGGGCAAATAGTAGCATGTCCGACTGCTGGGTCTTGTGGGATACTACCAGCAGTTATATTGACAGCTGGAGAAAAATTAGAGCTATCCGAAGATGATCAAATTAAAGGATTATTTTCAGCTGCAGCATTAGGACTGATTATTGCACAAAACGCTACATTAGCAGGGGCAGAGGGTGGTTGTCAGGCTGAATGTGGTTCAGCAGCAGCTATGAGTGCGGCAGCAGTTGTTGAAATGATGGGAGGAACTCCTAAAATGAGCTTGGATGCTGCGGCTATTGTATTTAAAAATATAATTGGATTAGTTTGTGATCCAATAGCTGGGTTAGTTGAAGTACCTTGTGCTAAAAGAAACTTTGCAGGAGCAATTAGTGCACTTACAACAGCAGATTTAGTTATGGCGGGTGTTGAAAGCAAAATTCCTTTTGATGATGCTCTTTCTGCCGTATATACAGTAGGAAAAAACATGCCTAGTGAGCTAAGAGAAACTGCTTTAGGTGGGCTAGCAATAACTAAAACTGGGATGGAGTTAAAGGAAAAAGTATTTAATAATCTTGAAAAGTAACTTGTATAGGGGGAAAGTTTATGAATTTTGTAGAAGAGGTTGAAAAGTTTCAGCTTATTAAAGGCAGTGATGCATATGAAATGGCTAAGTTAGAAGTATTTTTGAGACTAGAGAAAGTATACATAGCAACTAGAGGAGGAAATATAGCAGTTTTTCCATCAAATATTAATAGAACTAAATCCATCTATGTGTATACTAATAGAGAATTTATAAAAGATGATGGAAATAACTATGATGAGATTTCCTTAGAGAAGTTTAATATTATTTTAAAAAATAAAGGCAATAATTTTAATAATTGTTTTATTAATAATAATACCGAATTTAGTATTATTTTAGCAGGAAATATACCTTATTTTATAAGAAGATATGATGATTTATATGCTAAATCGATTAATTTTGATGTTAACTTCTCAAATACTGTTAGTGTTCAAACAAGTACAAATCCACAGACTACTGTAGGTACTCAGACTTACAACGTGGATAATAGAGTGCAAAATAGCAAAACCATTTTACCAGACAGAGTATATTTGGTAGCTAGAGATGCTGCAGATTTAAATAACATTGATTACTATATAAGAACATCATCAAATGACAATTATGCATATTTGTATTACAGTTCAGCTCAAGGAAATAATAATGTTTTCAAGGAACAGTTATATTGGGCAAAATTAGTTGGAATAAGTAAAAATCATTTTATAGAAACCATCATGCCAGATTTAAAGCAAAAAGGTATAAATAAGATAATATTAAACTTTGGAACAAAAGATGGCATAATAGTGGAGATAAATGATATTATATAAGCTATTTATAAAAAACTCGGTTTATACCGGGTTTTTATAGAATATGATTATTAAAATGCTTTTATGGATTAAAGGTGAGTAAATGTATTTAAGAAAAGAAGCAGAAAAAATATTAAAAGATATATATGGATACACAGAATTTAAAGAAGGACAATGGGAAATAATAAACAGCATACTTCATGGAAAAGACACATTTGGAATTTTATCTACTGGAGCAGGTAAATCGGTATGCTATCAGATTCCAGCATTGCTACTTCCGGGGATTACTTTGGTTATTTCTCCACTCATATCTCTTATGAAGGATCAAGTAGATAGTTTGAATCAATTAGGGATAGATGCAGTTTATATTAATTCTTCTATTACTTTAGAGAAGGTTAAGCTAATAGAAAAAGAGATACTTAGTGGTAAGTACAAAATTGTATATATGGCACCAGAACGCTTAAATTCAAAGTTTACGTTAAAATTATGCAATAGTATATTAATCTCACAAGTTGCAATTGATGAAGCTCACTGCGTTTCACAGTGGGGACATGATTTTAGAACTAGTTATAGAGAAATATCTCCATTTATATCAAAGTTAAATTCTTCACCTGTGATTTCAGCATTTACTGCTACTGCTACTGAAGAAGTAAGAAAAGATACTATAGAACTTTTAAACCTCAGAAATCCATATACATATATAGGAAGTTTTAATAGAGAAAATCTAATTATCTATGTAAATAAGGAAGAAGATAAGTTAGAGTTTGTAAAAGATTATCTTCGAGATAATACAAGTAGCGGAATTGTGTATTGCCTTACTAAAAAAGAGGTAGATGGTCTATATGATTATTTAAATGATATAGGATTTTCTGTTTCAAAATATCATGGTGGAATGAAGGAAGAAGAGAGAAATTTCAATCAGGAAGAATTTCTTTTAGATAATAAAAATACAATGATAGCAACAAATGCATTTGGAATGGGAATAGACAAATCAAACATAAGATATATTATACATTTTTCTATACCTAAAAATATTGAAAGTTATTACCAAGAAATAGGAAGAGGTGGAAGAGACGGAGAAAGCTGCAAGTGTCATTTGTTATATTCAAGGGAAGATATAGCATCAGTAGAATATTTAATAAATACTACAAGCTTGATGAATAGACGAGAAATTGAACTACGTAAGCTTAACGAATTTCTATCTTTTTGTGAAAGTGAAGGGTGTTATAAAGAATATATATTAAATTACTTTGGAGAGAAAACCACTAAGGGCTACTGTAATAACTGTTCTAATTGCTTTAAAAATGAGGAAATACTTGATTTCACTATTGAAGCTCAAAAGATTTTATCTTGTGTATATAGAACTCAACAAAGTTATGGCATGTCAGTTCTTATTGATATTCTAAGAGGAGTAAAGGGTCCTAAAATAATTCAAAATACATTAAATAATCTTTCGACTTTTGGCATAATGAGAGAATATTCTTCTAGTTACATAAGAACTATAATTAGGGGTCTTATAGATAATGGATATGTGCAATTAAAAGAAGGCACCTATTCTATGCTTAAGTTAAATGATAAGTCTATAAGAATTTTAAAAGGAGATTCAAAGGTATTTTTGAAGTTGGATAAGAGTGCAACAATGGTTTGTGAAGATGAAGAGTTATTTAAAAAGTTAAGAATTTATAGGAAAGACAAATCAGTTGAGGAAAAAGTAAAACCATATATATTGTTTAGTGATAGAACTCTAATTGAATTAGCAAATAAAAAGCCAAAAAGTGAAGAGGAGTTAATTTTAATTCAAGGTATTGGCGAGAGAAAACTTAAGAATTATGGTAGGGATTTATTAAAGATTATAAATAACTGAGAATTAAGATATTCTTAAGAGGATATTAATGTAAGCTAAAAAAACACATGGTATAATATAGAAAAAATGAAATGAGGGTTTATTATGGATAAAAAGTTAGTTACTACAGCTTTTGATTTACATGGTTACACAATTGTTGAGAATTTAGGCCTTGTTAGAGGTATTATAGTTCGTTCTAGAAGTATAGTTGGTAACATTGGAGCAGGTTTACAAAGCATAGTGGGTGGAAATATAAGTATATATACTGATTTATGTGAAACTGCAAGAGAAGACTCTTTTGAACTTATGCTAGAACATGCAGCAGATCTTGGAGCTAATGCAATAATAGGCGTTAGATACGATGCAAATGAAGTAGCTCAAGGAATAACAGAGGTACTATGCTATGGAACAGCTGTAAGAGTTGAAAAAAATCAAATTGTTGAATAGATAATTAAACAAAAAAGGTAGAGGGATTTCCTCTACCTTTTTTGTTTATAAAATAAGTAAATATGATAAAGTATTAATTTTTAATAGTAACTATTAAATAGATATTATTACTTTGATAATTTTTTTTTGTAATAAGATGTTTATCTATATGAATATATTTAAACAAAGGAGGGATGTGCTTATGAACTTCAAGGAATTTATTCAAAGTGATAGAGAGAAGCATAACAAACATAAATTTCAAGGTACATTTTTAGACTATTTACAAATAGTTAAGGAAAATCCTGATGTAGCGAAGCTAGCTCACGAGAGAATATATGATATAATCCTAAGCCAGGGATTTAGAAATTTAAGGTCAGAGGATAATCCTAAAATTAAAAAGCTTTTTGGTAGTGAAGGTGTTAAGAGGTACAATTTTTTCACAGAAGATTTTTTTGGAATTGATAAAGTTATTATGAAACTTGTAAACTATTTTAAAGCTGCATCAATGAAAGGTGAAGAAGCAAGACAGGTCTTGTATCTTGTAGGACCAGTAGGAGCAGGAAAGTCTTCATTAGTAGAGTCACTTAAACAAGCATTAGAAACTGCTGATCCAATCTACTCATTAAAAGGATGTCCAATGCATGAGGAACCATTACACTTGATACCAAAGCATTTAAGAAAGAATTTTGAAGAATCTCTAGGTGTACAAATAGAAGGAGATTTGTGTCCAGTATGTAAATATAGACTTATCAATGAGTTTAATGGTAAATATGAAGATTTCCCTGTAGAAACAAAGAACTTTTCTATAAGAAGCAGAAAGGGGATAGGGGTAGTACCTCCTGTAGACCCAAATAATCAAGATACATCTATATTAACTGGTTCAGTAGATATATCCAAAATGGATATGTACCCTGAAGATGATCCAAGAATTTTTTCGCTAAATGGAGCATTTAATGTTGGAAATAGAGGACTAGTTGAATTTATAGAAGTATTTAAAAATGATGTTGAATATCTGCACACAATTATCACAGCAACTCAAGAAAAATCAATACCTTCACCAGGTAAAGGTTCCATGATATATTTTGATGGATTGATAATAGCACATTCTAATGAGGCTGAATGGAATAAGTTTAAATCAGATCATACAAATGAAGCTATATTAGATAGAATAGTAAAGATAGAAGTACCATACTGTTTAGAATTAAACGAAGAAATAAAAATATATGAAAAGATTATAAATAAGAGTAATTTTAAGGCTCATATAGCTCCACATACTCTGGAAATCGCAGCTATGTTTGCTATTTTATCAAGATTAGTACCTTCAGCCAAAGTAGATCCGATAACAAAGCTGAAAATTTACAATGGAGAGGATATTGTGGAAAAAGGAACCACAAAGAGAATTGATATTGGTGAACTTAGAGAAGAAGCTGGGCCTATGGAGGGCATGAAGGGGATATCAACTAGATTTATTATAAAGGCTATAGATAATGCACTATCTAATTCAGAATTTAATTGTATTAATCCACTTTCAATAATGGAGACCATGATCAAATCTGTAAAGGAGATGGACATATCTCAAGAGGAAAAGAAAAAGTATTTAGGACTAATACAAGATAATATTAGAAAAGAATATAATAAGGTTCTCGAAAAAGAAATTACTAAAGCATTTATACATTCATTTAGAGAACAAGCTGAAAGCTTATTTAATAACTATATTGATAATGCAGAGGCGTATGTTAATAAAAGTAAGCTAAAAGATGTAGCGACAGGAGAAGAATTAAATCCAGATGAAGTATTTATGAGGAGTATAGAAGAACATATAGGTATATCAGAAGCCTCTTCGAAGGGCTTTAGGTCAGATGTAACTTCATATATGTTCTATGTAGTTAGAAATGGAGGGAAATTAGATTATACCTCTTATGAACCACTTAAAGACGCTATAGAAAAGAAATTAATTGCATCAGTAAGAGATCTATCAAGGATTGTAACCAAATCTAGAGTTAGAGATAAAGAGCAGGATGAAAAATATAATGCCATGGTAGAAGAAATGAAATTGAGTGGATACTGTTCACATTGTTGTGATGTAATTCTAAAGTATGCTGCCAATAATCTATGGAAGGATTGATAAAATGGCTGCAATATTTAGAGATAACTCTGAAACACCAGTGGAGCATGATAGATCAATAGAGGATAGACGTAGGCATAGACAGTTAGTAGAGAAATCTATTAAAGAAAATCTAGGAGATATATTATCTGAAGAAAGTATAATTGGAGAAAGTAAAAATAAGAAATTCAAGATTCCGATTAGAGGAATAAAAGAATATCAATTTATATTTGGTAAAAATGCTAATGGTGTAGCAACTGGAACAGGAGAAGAAAAAAGAGGAGATAAAATAGGATCTTCAGAAGGAAATGGAAAAGGTAGTAATAAAGCAGGAAATAGTGAAGGAGAAGATATATACGAAACTGAAATTACATTAGAAGAATTAATGGACTATATTATTGAGGATTTAGATTTACCTAATCTAGATAGAAAAAAATACTCTGAAATAGTTACTGAAAGTAGTGGTAGGAAAAGAGGTTTTCAAAAGTATGGTATTAATCCAAGATTAGCAAAAAAGAAAACAGTTATGGCTAAAATAGCCAGAAAGCAGGGAAAGAAGAGAGCATTATTTGAAGCTAATAAAGAAGAGGCCTTGGAGAGATTCCCATTTAGAGAAGAAGATTTAAGATATCATAGAGTAAAGATGAAACCTAAAAAAGAGAGTAATGCAGTACTTATGTTCATAATGGACGTATCAGGTTCAATGGATGTAAGTAAGAAGTATATGGCTAGAAGTTTTTTCTTTGTTTTATCAAAGTTTATTAGGAGAAAATACAATAATATAGCATTTGAATTTATATCCCATACTACCTCGGCCAAACTAGTTAATGAATATGAATTTTTTCATAAGGCTGAATCTGGAGGAACATATATTTCTTCAGGATTAAATTTAGCCTTAGACCTAATAAAGAAAAAATATCCTCCGGATTATTGGAATATTTATCCCTTCTACGCATCTGACGGAGATAATTGGAGTGAGGATAATGAAAGAGCATTAGAGGCAGTTAATAAGTTGTGTGATGTTTGTAATATGATGGGATATGCAGAATTATTACCTTCAACATACTCTACAACAATGTATTATAGATTTCAAAAAGAAATAAATAGGAAGAATTTTTTATCAGTAGTGGTTAAGGAAAAGAAAGATTTGTGGCAAGGAATAAAATTCATGTTAAGTAAAGAGTTGAAGGAGGATTCCTATGGATTATAGCTTAAATGATCTTAAAAAGTGGAATGAAGTAATTGAGGACAAGGCAAGAGAATTAGGATTGAATTTTTATCCTCAAGAATTTGAAATAATAGGCTATAACGATATGATTTCTTATGAAGCATATGTAGGAATGCCATCTAGGTATCCACATTGGAGTTTTGGAAAGTCCTATGAAAAAACAAAAACATTGTATTCATTGGATTTGACTGGATTGGCATATGAAATGGTTATTAACTCTGACCCATGCTTAGCATACTTAATGAGAGAAAACACTCAATTACTGCAAATCTTAACTATGGCTCATGTTTATGGTCATAATGATTTCTTTAAAAATAACAGGCTGTTTAAGGAAGGCACAAGAGCTAAAAATACTTTAGAGATGTTTAAGCTTGATGGAGATACAATTAGAAGATTTATTAATCATCCATCAATAGGATATGAAAAAGTGGAAAGAGTTCTGGATGCTGCACACGCCATTAAGTTTCAAATTCCAAGAGTGATAGGAGAAAAGAGAATAACCAATGAAGAAAGAAAAGAAAGAATGATGAGTGATTATAACAAGAGCATACAAGATAAAAATATATTGGATGAAGATAATTTAATAGAAGTTCCAGATATCAATAAAATTCCATTAGAGCCTGAAGAGGATGTGGTAGGATTTTTAATACAGTATGGGGATTTAGAAGAGTGGGAGAAGACTATTTTAAAAATAGTTAAGAGAGAAACTGAATATTTTTTGCCACAGGTTGAAACCAAAATAATGAATGAAGGATGGGCTAGTTTTTGGCATTATAATATTTTGAATTCTTTAGATTTACCACAATCACTGCAATTAGAGTTCTTAAAAAGGCATAATGACGTAATTGCTCCAATGGTTGGGGGCTTGAATCCATACTATATCGGATTTAGACTTTTTCAATATATCGATGAGACCTATGGAAGAAAGAAAATATTTGAAGTAAGAGATATTGATAGAGATGCATCATTTTTAAGAAGATATCTCACAAGAGATTTATGTGAGGAATTGAATTTATTCCAGTATGGAAAAAAAGGATTTGATTTTTTAGTTGAAGAAGTTTCAGATGAACAAGGGTGGGAAAGTATACGAGATTTAATTTCTTTCAATGCAGGATTAGGTTCAATACCATGTATAAGGGTAATAGATTATAATACAAAGGAAAATTCAATTGTGCTTGAACATGTATTTGATGGCAGAGAATTAGAGCTTAATTATGCTAAAGAAACACTAAAATATGTGCAAGAGCTTTGGGGAAGAAAAGTGGTCTTAATAACTAAAGGTAAAAATGGAGATGAATTAAAAATTATATGCGACGAGAATAAAAAAATAATAACTCAATGATTTAGCTATAAAATAATGAAGACAGAGACGTTTATGTCTCTGTCTTTTAGTTAATAATGTTTGATGGGTGCTAAAGCTTGACAAGGTTTTTAGCAGATGATAGTATAATAAGGTAAATGCAAATCATTTGCATAAAGAAGATTCTTAGAGGTGTATAATGAGGAAAAAAAGTTTAATATTAGTAATGATTATCTTTAGCATAGTGGCACTTTTTAGTGGGTGCAGTAATAAAAAAGAAGTTAGTGATGGCAAAATAAATGTTATAGTGAGTTTTAATCCACTAAAAGATTTTACTGAAGCTATCGGAGGCGATAAAGTAAATGTAGAAAGTTTAGTTCCAGGAACTTCAGAACCTCATGATTTTGAACCAAAGACCAAAGATTTTGCAAAACTTACAGAGGCAGATATTTTTATATATAGTGGTTTAGGATTAGAAGATTGGATTGAGGATGTTAAGAATAACATTGGTGATAGTAAAGTTAAGTTGATTGAAGCTACAGAAGGAATTAATGTGTTAAAAACTGATGGAGCTACAGATCCACATGCTTGGCTTTCTCTTATAGAAGCACAGAAGATATGCGAGAACATAAAGAATAGTCTTCAAGATAAAGATCCTAAAAATAAAGAATACTATGAAACTAGATACAAAGAGTATAAGGATTCACTTCAAAAACTTTATGATGATAACATAAAAAGATTTAATGTTCTTAATAATAAGGATTTTATAACATCTCATGAAGCTTTCGGATACTTATGTAGAGATTTTAATCTTCAGCAGAAATCTCTAGAAAATTTGTTTGGGGAGGGAGAGAATACTCCTCAGAAGCTCGCAGAAATAGTTACTTATGCAAAAACAAATAAAATTAATACAATATTCATGGAGAATTCAGGTAGTGAAAAGGATGCTGAAACAATATCAAGAGAGTCAGGTTCAAAAATACAAAAAATATATACACTAGAAACAAGAGAAGATAATTTGAACTATTTAGACGCAATGAAAGAAAATTTAGATAGAATATATAATAGTTTAAGTTCAATAAAATAGGAAAAAGAAGGGATATATGTCTCTTCTTTTATTTATTTTTGGGGTATAATGTATTAATAGAGATAAACTTTAGTAAGATTGGAAACGGTGGGATTTTATGAGTAGTCAAAAGATTTATGAGGGAAATATTGAGAAAATAAATGAAAAAATAGACGAGGTAAATTCAAGTATAAATAGAATTGCACTAATACGGGGGATAATATTTATTCTATTTGGAATTTCAGTGTATTATATAATAAAACAAAAAGGATTTGCCTTTATTTTAGCTTCATTGTTATTAATATTAGTATTTGTATTTATTGCATATATTCACACAAAAGAAAAAGAAAAACTTAAGGAATTTAACTTATTAATTGATATTAATAATGAACATATTAAAAGAGCAAAAGGTGAATGGAAAGAATTTAATGATAAGGGAGAAGAATATTTAAGTTCAGAACATCCTTTTATAAATGATTTAGATATATTTGGTGATAATTCGCTTTTTCAGTGGATAAATACTACTAAAACCTTTTATGGGAGAGAAAAGCTTGCAGAAATACTTTCTAGCACAGAAACTGGAACGGCTGAAGAAATTTCTAAAAGGCAAAAATCTCTAAAAGAGTTAGCAGCAAAGATCGATTTTAGGCAGAGACTTGAATTTATACCTTTACTGAGAAAAAGTCCTATTGAAAAGACAAAAAACTTTATTAGTTGGGTTAAGGAAGAAAATTCATGGTTTTTGTCCTCACAAGCTAATCTAATTAGATTTATAATGCCTATAATTTCAATTGTAATATTAGGATCTGTTATCATTTTTAAAAAGCCGGTTTCATTATTTCTACTAGCTTTAATTGTAAATGGAGCTATATTAACATTAAAGAAAAAGGAAATAGGAAGAGCATTAGAGGAGATTTACTCTTTTAAAACTAATTTGTCTTCTTATTACAAGATGATAGCAGCTATTGAAAATGAAGACTTTAAAGAAGAAATTAATTTAAATGTAGTAGGAATATTAAAAGGTAATGTAATGGCTTCAAATGAGATGAAAGAGATAACATCCATTGGAGATATGCTATTTGATAGAGGAAATATGATATATTGGATTTTTAATTCCTTACTAATGTGGGATTTTGTTCTTATGGCTAAACTAGAAAGGTGGAAACTAAAGAATAAAAATAGCGTTGAACTTTGGCTTGATGCGTTAGGAGAAGTAGAAGCCTTATCAGCATTAAGTAATATATATTTTGATAATGAAAATTGGAGCATTCCTGAAATTATTGAAGAAGATGAAATAGTAGCAGAGGATTTGGCGCATCCATTAATTGTGCCTCAAGGAATAAAGAATTCCTTTAACTTAACTAAGCCAATTCAAACAGCACTTATTACTGGTTCAAATATGTCAGGAAAGAGTACCTTTCTGAGGACAATAGGTATTAATATGGTGTTTTCTTACTTAGGGTTACCCGTAAATGGCAGGAAACTTAAGCTTGGTGTAATGATTCCGTATACTTGTATGAGAACCAAGGATAATCTGGAGGAAGGTATTTCATCTTTTTATGCTGAAATATTAAGAGTAAAAAATATAATAAGAGCAACAGAAAGCGAAAAGAAAGTATTCTACTTACTTGATGAAATTTTTAAAGGAACAAATTCAGTAGATAGACATACTGGTGCTGAAATGCTTATAAAGCAACTTATGGGTAAGGGAGCAAAAGGCTTAGTTTCAACTCATGATTTAGAATTGTGTGAGCTTGAACAAGAAGATAGAAGAATTAAAAATTTACACTTTAGAGAGTATTATGTAGATAATGAAATTAGGTTTGACTATAAACTTAGAGAAGGAAAAAGTACAACTAGAAATGCAGAATATTTAATGAAGATGGCCGGAATAAGACTAGATAATTAAATTTGGGTAACGAAAATTTAGTAGAAATTTCATATCTTTTTAAACTTTGTTCTCAGAACTTTAGGTTATATAGTGTGCTATAATGGTAGAAGAAGTTATTGTACTAAAGATTAGGAGGACGAAATGGAGTTAAATAAGAGTCAGAGTAGATTTGTGAATTCTAAAAGTTTAGGATATCAATTTCTAAAAGGCAAAAAATTAACTGGAAAAACAACAGCAGCAATATATAGAGTAGTTAATATAGAGAATAATTATAGACTTTTCCCTGATGAAAAGATAATATATATTATTTCAGAGAAAAATTTAAAAGATAAGGTTCAGGAGCTATATCAAGATGTAAAATCAGAGGTTGAAAATAAATATTTTTCACTATTTTCTTATTTTAACAAAGGAGTAGAGGTAGTAGCATTAGAGGATATAATTACTTCGTTTGCTCAAGGTTTTTTAAGAGATAAAATGCTTTCACTTAAGTATGTCTCCTTTGAAGAAGAGGAAAACTTAATAAAATCTATATTTGAAGATAAAAAAAGTGAATATAAAAAATCTAAATTTATTCAAAATGTAGATTGTAGATTTTTAAAAGATGAATTTAGATGGATTAAGTCAAATGGATTTTCTAAGGTTGAGTATCTAGATGCCCGACGAAAAGGGAGAGAAGGTCGCATAGGTAAAGGTTCTAAAACAAGAGAAGCACTATATGATTTACTTTCTTCCTATAATGAAAAATTAACACAGTGTGGGTTGATGGATAGATATGATGAAGTAAATTATGCTCATGAATATTCAAAAAAAACTAATGGGATATACACTCATATAGTTTTAGATAACTGTGAAGGTTTAAGTTTAAAAGAGATTAACTTTATAGATTCCTTATTAAAGCCACAGGAATATAGTTCTATAATTTATATTTTGGGTGAAGAAAAAATGGTTATAAATCCATTTAAGGATATTAAATCGCGAACTTTTAGGTTTAATGAACAGTTTAAAAACTTTTATAATCAATGGAACCCAATAGAGAATTATGAATTTATTGATATAAACAAAGGTGTGAAAAGAAACTTTTTTAAAGATACATCAATAAATACTCATGAAATTGTTGAAAAAAATGATAAGGGTGAATATACTTACAAAGAAAATGATATAAAGGAGTTTCCTTTATTCTCAAATATAGCAGCAGGAGAACCAATTTTTATAAATGAAGAGGTGGAAGAAATGATTCATCTACCTAAGGAATGGATAAAGAGTAGTAATGAAGTATTTTTCCTTAGAGTAAAAGGGGACTCAATGGAAAATGCTAATATATTTCATGGTGACATAGTTGCTATTAATAAAAAGTCTGTGGCAGATCATAACGAAATAGTAGCAGTAGATATAGAAGGGAATGCAACTTTAAAGAGATTAAAACTTAATGGTGAAGCACCTGTGTTAATGCCAGAGAATGATAAATATGATCCAATATACTTAGAGGGCAAAGAAGTTAATATCTTAGGTGTGGCAATTGGAATTATTAAGAGGAATGGATAGATCCTTTAAAGTAGAGTAGTGTAAAAAGGAGATAAAATGGGGTTTGTTATAATAGATTTAGAATTCAATAACTTAGGAGAGATAAGCAAATATTTTCCAAATTTTTATGAAGAAAATAAAGATATAAGAAATCTAGAAATAGATAATGAAATAATAGAGATTGGAGCAGTTAAGCTAGATAAGTTTATGCAGAAAACTGAAGAATTAAAGCTTTATATTAAGCCAACAGCCTTTAAAATATTAAATCCAAAGATTACTGAAATTACAGGCATACAAGAAGAGGATATTAATGAGGGCGTAGGTTATTTCGAAGCTATGGATAGGCTGAGAGCGTTTATAGGAAAGGATGATATAATATGCTCTTGGGCTAAAAATGATATAGCAGAAATTATAATAAATTCAAATTTTCATGGCTATAAAGAAATAAGTTGGTTAAAAGAATATTTAGATATTCAGGAATATTGTACAAAGGTTCTAGCACATAAAAAATCTATTAGTTTAAAAAATGCGCTTTTAGAATTAAAAATACAGGTAAGTGACGATAATAAATTGCATGATGCATTAAATGATGCAGATTATACTTCAAAAGTATTTAAAAGAATATATAACCCTAGAATTATAAAAAATTATATAGTTTATGATATTTTTAATATGCCTGCGCTAGTTATTAAAAATTTAGAAGCTTTTAAAATTGATTATAATAGGGTGAATATGACTTGTCCAAGATGCAAAAATCCAATGGAGTTAGAACAACCTTTCAAGTTATTCTATTGGAGATTTATGGGCATAGATTCTTGTAAAAAATGTAGATGTAAAATTCTACATGAGGTTATTATTAAAAAAACTTTTACAGGAAAAGAAGTTTATAATGAGATTAAAACTCCTTTAAATCAGATGGAATATATGGATGTTTCCTATAAATTTCAAAAGGTAAATTGATAAATTTGAAAAAACAAATTACATTTTATTTACAATATAGATATATTATCAAAAGTATAACATTTACATTTAAGATGTGTTAAAATAGAAGAACAGATTATTTTAAATTTTAAGGGGAAAGAGTATGAATATAGCATTTTTTCTAACACCTAAGAATGAGGTTATTTACGAGAATGTTGACGCTACTATGAGGCAGGTAATGGAGAGAATGGAGCACCATGGTTATACAGCAATTCCGCTTATAGATAAAAGTGGAAAGTATGTAGGAACCCTTACTGAAGGAGATTTGTTATGGGAGCTTAAAAATAGCCCAGACTTAAATTTTAAAAATACTCACACAGTAAAAGTTAAAGAAATACCTAGAAGAATAAAACACAAAAGTGTCTCAATTAATTCTTCAATTGAAAGTATAATATCTCTTGCCGTAAGTCAAAATTTTGTACCAGTAGTAGATGATAACGGAACATTTATTGGGATAATAAAGAGAAGTGATATAATTAATTATTGCTATAATAGTATGAAGCAATCTCAGCTTTAGTTTATCATTGAATATACTAAGGTTCAGGAGGAAAAAGGATGAACGAAGAAAAGAAACAAGCTTTGCAAAGCCTTAAAACAGGAAAAGGGCAAATAGAGGGAATAATAAAAATGATAGAAGATGATAGATACTGTGTTGATATTTCAAATCAAATTATTGCAGTTCAAGCACTTCTAAGAAAAGCTAATAAATTAATATTAAAACAACATATGACACACTGTGTTAAGGCTGCGATTAAAAGGGAATATGATGCTGAAGAAAAAATAGATGAAATATTATCTATTTTAGATAAGGTTATGAAGTAGAGTATAATAAATTTGAATATATAGTTTTAAAGAGGGGAAATATCCCTTCTTTATTTTTATAGAAAATAATTAGGTTTGTGTATTATAATATCAGTAATAAAATATCCGAAGAAAATAAAGGAGCATATAATGAATTTAATAAATCTTGAAAATATAAACAAAAGCTATAGTGAAAAAATTCTATTAGATAATATTTCATTAGGTATAAATGAAGGAGATAAAATAGGATTAATAGGTATAAATGGTGCTGGAAAGTCAACACTTCTAAAAATAATTGGAGGAAAAGAAGAGTTCTTTGACGGGGATATTTCTAAGATGAAAAATATTAGAATTGAATACTTATCACAAAGTCAAGATTTTACTCCAGAGGCTACTGTGTTAGAGCAGATTTTTAAGGGAGATTCAAAAGAAATGAAATTACTGAGAGAATATGAGGATATTCTTAATTCTTTAGAAGCAGGAGAAGAATATAATCAGGAAAAGTTTATAAAACTTCAAGGTGAAATTGAAGATTTAAATCTTTGGGGGCTAGAAAGTGACGCAAAGATAATACTAAATAAGTTAGGAATAAGTAATTATCATCAAAAGGTGGGTACTTTATCTGGAGGACAAAAGAAAAGAGTTGCACTAGCTTCAGCATTAATAACACCTTGTGACTTGCTTCTTTTAGATGAGCCTACAAACCATTTAGATAGTGATAGTATAGAATGGTTAGAGGAATATCTTAATCTTAGAAAAGGCGCACTTATAATGATTACGCATGATAGATATTTTCTTGATATAGTTGTAAATAGAATTATAGAATTAGATAGGGGAAAGATATATAGTTACCAAGGTAATTACTCTGATTTTCTTATAAAAAAGAGTGAGAGACTTGAAATAGAAAAAAGCCAAGAAGAGAAAAGGGCTAGCCTTATTCAGAAGGAATTAAAGTGGGTTAAAAGAGGTGCTAAAGCAAGAACAACAAAACAAAAAGCAAGACTTCAAAGATTTGATGAATTGGTAAACTATGAATATATTGAACCTAGAGGAGATGTAGAGTTAAGCTTAATAGGAACTAGATTAGGCAATAAATCTATAGAAATAAATAATATTAGTAAATCCTTTGGTGATAAACTACTTATAAACAACTTCTCATATATATTTAAAAAAGGTGATAGAGTTGGAATAGTTGGAAGTAATGGAATGGGAAAAACAACTTTGATAAACCTTATTGCAAACAAGATTGAACTTGACAGTGGAAGTATCGAAATCGGAGAAACAGTAAAGTTAGGATGCTTTTCCCAAGATAGTTCTGAGATGGATGAAAGTATGAGAGTAATCGACTATGTAAGAGAAGGGGGAGAAGTAATACCAGTTTCTAATGGAGTTAATATAACAGCTTCACAAATGTGTGAGAGATTTATGTTTGATGGGAACATGCAATATACTCTAATAGGTAAATTGTCAGGAGGAGAAAAGAGAAGATTACAGCTATTAAGAGTTCTTATGGAAGCACCAAATGTGCTGATATTAGATGAGCCCACAAATGATTTAGATATAGAAACCTTACAGATACTTGAGGATTTTCTTGATGACTTTGGAGGAATACTTATAATTGTATCCCATGATAGGTATTTCTTAGATAGATTATGTCATAAAATTTTTGCATATGAAGGAGAAGGAATAATAAGTGAATATACAGGTAATTTTAGCGATTATCTTATAAAAAGAGAGTTAAAAACTGTTGAAATTCCTAAAGAACAAAAGGTTCAAAAGGAAAGAAAGAAAAATAAAGATGAAAGACCAAAGTTTTCATATAATGAGCAGAAAGAATATGAAGAAATTGATGGAGTAATCGAAAAAATTGAAAAGAAACTGGAAGAAATAGAGTTAGAAATATCAAAGACTGTAACAGATTACGGAAAACTGCAAGTGCTATTAAAGGAAAAAGAAGAGGTTGAGGAAGAATTGGCTTTAAAGTATGAGAGATGGGAATACCTAAATGAGATTGCAGAAAAGATATCAGAATATAATAAATAAAAAAAAGAGGCCAATGCCTCTTTTTTTCTATAGAAGTTTCACTAAGCTTCTATACTTTCAAAACTTTCTGCGATTAAATCAAACTCTTCTTCATCAGTAATTTCTCCATAGGTGTCTTCTTTGATACCAGGATATAAATATAGAATATATCTATCGTTACTATCCATTATGTTTTGGATTATTATATATTCTTGATCCTTCTCACAATTTTCTAAGGTTGCGAGAACTTTAAATCTATCCTCTTTACCTGAATCATTATTTGTAAGGTTTAAAGTAAAGCCACTATGAAGTCTGACATTAATTTTAGAGTGATCACAGGTTTTAATAAATGAATTTCTTCTACATCCAGAACAAGTCTTGAATGAGCATTCTACAACACAATTTAGGCAAGCACATTTTGAACAGTTCTCTAATTGTGTTAATGTATCTTTATTTTGTTCTTTGAAATTATTAATTGAGCTAAGGTTTGGAGAAGAAAACTTATTGAAAAAGCCTTTCTTATTTCCCTTTTGCTCCTCTTCTTCTAAAAGATTAATAAAATCTTTTAGAACTTTACCTTTAACATAAAACTTTTTCTTTTTTAAAAAGTCCTCAGGAAGGAAGGGAGAAATATTGTCTATAGCATAAAATATATCTGTATATATTTTCCCCCATTTATCTTTTTCTCTAGTAATTATTTCGAAATCGCTATTCATTAATACTCACCAAACCTAAAGTAAAATTATTAAACAGTACCATTTTTATATTTTTCTAGCTCTAAATCTAAATCTGACTCTTCAAGCTTTTCGAATTGTGAATCAAAATCATCAATTTCTCTTAGTTCTGCTAGGCCATTAGCTTTAGCTTCTGTTCTTTGAATTTTTCTTTCTATAGAATCTATTTGGATAGAATTACTTTTTGTTTGAACATTAGCTAAAATTTCATTTACTTTTTCAGAAGCTTGAGCTGTAGAGTATCTTGCAGCAGCCTCATCTCTATATTGTCTTGTTTTTTGTATTTCATCTTCTAAAGCAACTAAGTTCTTTTTGATTGCTTCAGCTTGAACTTTAGCAGTTTCATAGCTGGTTTTTAAGCCTTCATATTTCTTATCTGCATCTAATTTCTTTTGTAAAGCTCTTTTAGCAAGATCTTCATTTCCCTTAGATAGGGCAAGTTTTACTTTTTCATCAAAATCAGCAGCTTCTCTTTGAGCTGTATCCATATTCTTTTTAATTGTTTGAACATTACCTATTATTTGAGCCGAATTTAATTTTGCTTTAGATAGTTGTTCTTCCATATCCTTTAATTTTTGATCAAGTAATTCTATTGGATTTTCCATTTCATCCAATGTACTATTAACCTTTGCTTTAAACATATTTGACATCCTATTAAATATTCCCATTTGTAAGTTACCTCCTAAAATTTAATCATTTTAATTACGTAGATTACCAATACTACTACAACTATAGCAATTATTGTTTTGAAAATCATAGATATTGGACTTGAGTGATATCCTAAAAAACCTGTAGAGTAATTTGAATGATATCCACTTCCTATGAATGGTATCCAAGCCCAAAAGCTACTTCTACCTCCTGAATCGCTATAATTCTTGTTATTATTTGAACTACTACTCTCAGTACTTTGAGTACTATTATCTTTTGGTTTGCTATTAGTAAATCCTCCTGTCTTATATCCACCTGAAGATGAACTAGAACTACTAGAAGAACTTGATTTGTATTTTGATGGAGAACTTCCACCGCTTGAAAATGAACCTGATTTATATCCACTTGAAGATGATTTTGATGAACTGGATTTAAATGAACCGCTTTTGCCTTTAGCATAGACAACAGAACCTTTAATTCCACTGTTTAAAATATTTCCAACATCAAGTGATATTGAAGTAAAAATAAAAATGAAAGTCAAAATAGTTGTTATAATCAGATTACGTTTTTTATTCTTAATAAGCTCACCCCCGAAATAGCATTACTGAAAGAATTAGTCTATGTAAGTATTATATAGTATATAATACCACTTAACAAGTTAATAAATAAATTATTTTAGGTTATTTAATAATGAATAAAATCAAATTTTAAAAATAACTCATTAATACTCTGCAAATCTAAATATTTCTTGATATTTCTAACTAATTCAAAAAGTTGTAAGTATTATATTTATATTTAAAATTATAGCATAAGAAATTAGTATAATCCAAGGGAACAAAAGCATTATATTATTAAATAATAGGGTGATAAATATTATTAATTGTAATAAAATAAAAGGTGATTTAAAATATTAGTGTGACTTTATTTATTATTGAAAAGTTTGGAGTGGTATTATGAATAATGAAGAAAATAACTCAATGTCAATGGGTGAATTACTTAAGGATTATGATGTAAAGCGCCTTAATAAAGGAGATATAATATCAGGTGAAGTTATATCTGTAAATCAGGATGAAGTAATGGTTAATATAAACTATTATAAGGATGGAATTATAAAAAAAGAGGAGATATCTTATGAAGATGTTTCTACAAGTGAATTGTTAAAAACTCAAGATAAAATAAAAGTAATGATTTTAAGCTTAGATGATGGAGATGGAAATGTGGTATTATCTAAGAAAAGAGCCGATGAAATATTGGTTTGGGATGAAATATACGAAGCATATGAAACTAAAAAGCCAATAAATATAACTATAAAAGAAGAAGTAAAAGGTGGGCTAGTTACAAGCTACAAAGGAATAAGAATATTCTTGCCTGCATCACAAGTTTCTAGAGAAAGAGGAACAAACATAGCTACTTTAATTGGTAAGCAATTAGAAGTTAGAATAATAGAATTTAATAAAAGAGAAAAAAATATAGTTGCTTCTAGGAGAGTAATTGAGGAAGAAGCTTATAGTGAAAATAAAAAAGTTCTTTGGAATTCACTTAAGAAAGGTGAAAAAAGGGAAGGAAAAGTTAGCAGAATTGTTAAGTTCGGTGCATTCGTTGATATTGGAGGAATTGAAGGATTAATTCATTTGTCAGATTTATCATGGGGAAGAGTTAATAGAGCCGAAGAAGTAGTTTCAGCAGGAGAAACTGTAGAGGTTTTTGTTGGAGATTTTGATGTTGAGAAAGAAAGACTTTCTCTAATATTAAAAGATGTCAAAAAAGATCCTTGGCAAGATACTGCTACTACATTAAAGATAAATGATATTGTTAATGGAAAAGTTGTTAAGTTTACTAACTTCGGTGCATTTGTAGAATTATTCCCAGGGGTTGAAGGATTAGTTCATATATCAGAAATATCTGAGGAAAACATTGCAAAAGCCTCTGACGTTTTAACAATTGGTCAAGAAATTAAAGTTAAGATTCTTGATGTAAACTTAAATGATAAAAAGATAAGTTTAAGCATAAAAGATGCAGTTGAAAAATCAAGAGAATATGAGAAATTCAATGATACCTTTGAAGGGGAAAGTTTAGCAGATCTTTTCAAAGATTTTAAGTTCTAAATAATATACAATATAAAAAAAGAGGCTCAGCCTCTTTTTTTATTGTTAAGTTATTATATTTTTTCAATCTTAAGCATATTAGTTCCGCCAACGTGGGTTGTAGGCATTCCAGCTGCTACTAATATATTATCTCCTATTTCAGCTAATTTAAGTCTAAGAGCACTTTCTCTAGCCTCATTGATTATGTCATCTGTTGTATTAAACATTTCACATAACTCAGGTATTATACCAAAGTTAAGAGATAAACTTCTTCTGACATTTTCAAAAGGAGTTATGGCAACAATTGGACATCTAGGTTTATATTTAGAAATTAATTTTGCAGTAGCACCGCTTTTAGTAGCAGCAACTATAGCCTTAGTAGGTAGGATATTTGCTGTTCTTGAAGCTGTATAACTTATAGCATCTTCAAATGCTGATAAAGAGGGTTCCCTTAGATTTGAAGTAAAGCCCACATAATCAAAATTTGCTTCAGCTTCCAATGCTATTCTACTCATTGTTCTAGCAGCTTCAAGTGGATAAGCACCAGCTGCACTTTCTCCTGAAAGCATAATAGCATCTGTACCATCAAAAATAGCATTACAGATATCGCAGGCTTCAGCTCTTGTAGGTCTAGAATTTTTAATCATTGAATCTAACATTTGAGTAGCTGTAATTACAACCTTGCCAGATGCATTACATTTCTTTATTATTTGCTTTTGTAATATAGGAACTCTTTCTATTGGAATTTCAACGCCCATATCACCTCTTGCAACCATAACACCGTCAGTAACCTCGATAATTTCATCAATATTATCTACGCCTTCTTGACTTTCTATTTTAGCAATTAGTTTGATTTTTTCACCATTATTTTCACTAAGCAATTTTCTAGCTTCTACTATATCTTCAGCTTTTCTTACAAAAGATATTGCGAAGAAGTCAACCTCTTCTTTACATCCAAAGACAATATCTGCTTTATCTTTATCGGTAAGAGCAGGAAGTTTAATTTTTACATTTGGAACATTAACTCCTTTATGGCTCTTTATTTCTCCGCCGATAATAACTTCGGTTATAATTTCTTTATCACGAACTTCTAAAACCTTAAATTCAAGAAGACCATCATCTACAAGGATTGTACCTCCAACTTTTATATCCTTATATAATTCTTCATAAGAGATAGAGCATTTTGTATTATCTCCTAATATCTCACCTGAGCATAAAAAAGAAAATTTATCTCCTTTTTTTAATTTTGCTACATCATTTATAAAATTATGAGTTCTTATTTTAGGGCCTTTAATATCAAGAAGAATACCTGTAGGAGTAGATAATTCATCTCTTAATTTCTTTAGTATATTGATATTCTTTCTATGATCATCTTGCGTTCCATGAGAGCAGTTGAGTCTTGCTACGCTCATTCCAATTTTAATAAATTCCCTTAATATTTCTTCGTTATTAGATGCCGGTCCAATTGTAAAAATCATTTTTGTTTTTTGCATAAAAACACCTCTCAGATTAATTATAATATTCACAGGATTATTTATCTAAGACTACTAAAAGTTATAAAAATGAACATAATATGTATTTGAGCAGCCTTTTTATCTGACGTAATTTATGGTATGCTTTTTACAAAGAATATATTTATATTCTAGCATATTTTCATTGAAAGGAAGTATAATAATGAGAGTTTTAGACACAATTGAACCAAAAAATGTTTTTTATTATTTTGAGGAGATTTCAAAAATACCTAGAGGGTCAGGAAATGAGAAGGCAATAAGTGACTATTTATTGAATTTTGGTAAATCGTTAGGCCTTGAAAGTATTCAAGATTCTGCTTTAAATGTAATTATAAAAAAGCCAGCTACTAAGGGGTATGAAAATGCGCCTACAGTAATAATCCAAGGACATATGGATATGGTATGCGAAAAAAATAAAGATACAGTACATGACTTTGAAAAGGATCCAATTAAGCTAAGAATAGAAGGAGATTATGTTTATGCAACAGGAACTACTCTTGGAGCAGATGATGGAATAGCAGTTGCATATGCTTTAGCTATTTTAGCATCAAAAGACATTGCTCATCCTGCTATAGAAGTATTGATCACAACTGATGAAGAAAGAGGTATGGGTGGCGCTATGGCTGTAGATGGCAAAAACCTTAGTGGTAAAATACTTCTTAATATTGACTCAGAAGAAGAAGGAAAGTTATTAGTATCTTGTGCTGGCGGAGCTAAAGCAAACGTTACCTCAAAAATTGAATGGACTGAAGCTAAAAAAGATGGAAGTCTTTTAGAAATATCAGTTAGAGGATTAAAAGGTGGCCACTCTGGTCAAGAAATAGATAAGGGAAGAGGAAATGCAAATAAATTGGCTGGAAGAATACTTATGGATCTTCTAGGTAAGATAGATTTTAACGTTGTTTCCTTAAATGGAGGAGCGAAGGATAATGCAATTCCAAGAGAAATAGATGCAGAAATATATGTTTCAAAAGCTGATATTTCTTTAGTTAAGGAAAGTGTTTCAGAATTTAATAAGATCTTTAAAAATGAATTAAGTGCTCAAGATCCTGATGTAAATGTTTCTGTTGTTGAGTCTAATAAAGAGATAAATAAGGTATTTGACTCAGAATCTACAAAGAGAGCTGTAAAACTTCTGTATTTAATGCCTAATGGTATTCAAACTATGAGCATGAATATAAAAGATTTAGTTGAAAGTTCATTAAACTTAGGAGTTGTAGTGACAGATGATAAAGCGGTAAGTTATAGTTTAGCACTTAGAAGTTCAGTTGCATCTCTTAAGGATGAAATAATAAATCAGGTGAAAATTTTAGCAGATAGTTTAGGAGCTGAAACAGAAATATCTGGTTATTACCCTGAATGGCAATATAGAGAAGAATCAAAAATAAGAAATCTAAGTGAAAAGATTTATGTTGAAATGACAGGAGAAAAGCCAGAAATAATTGCTATACATGCAGGTTTAGAATGTGGATTATTTATGGAGAAACTTGGAGAAGATATGGATATGATTAGTTTTGGACCTGATTTATATGACATTCATACTCCAGATGAACATATGAGCATTTCATCTGTAAAAAGATTCTGGGAATACCTAATCAGAGTTTTAGGTGAAATAAAATAATAATCTTTATTATTTGATAAAGATTATTGACCGGTTAGAAAACTAAGTTATAATATAAATTAAGTAAACTTAGGAGGGATAAAGATGGATATAAATGAGAAAGTATTAGAGACCTTAAGAAATTCAGGTGAAGCTTTAAAGGGTGGAGAAATTGCTGAAAAAGCTGGATTAGACAAAAAGGATGTCGACAAAGCACTTAAGACATTAAAAGCAGAAGGCAAAATAAATTCACCAAAAAGATGTTATTACGGAATAGCAGAATAAGAAGAATTATAAAAAATAAGTTTGGATTTTTCCAAACTTATTTTTTTACTCATTTGAAGTTTATATAATAAGAATTTATTAGGAGTTTATAAGACTTTCTAAGAGAAAAAGCAGAATTAGTAGATTGTCGATATTTCTATCAAATGTCCCTAAAATAATTAATTTAGGAATTTTGTAGGGTTTTTAGGGAAAAGATATAATAATTGTGTACATAATACTTAGAAATTTTTAGAGTTTTTAGGCTTGACCTACGCTACATAATTTCATATAATAATAAAGTGAGTTGTTTTCATGAAAACTTTGGAAGATTTGTTTATGAAAATGTTTACTTAGGGAGATTACAAATTATAGGGTATTTACCAATTAGGAGAGGGGAAAGTGTATGAATCAGAAGCGTAAAACTATTACTAAAGCATTGCTTTTAACAGTAGCTTTGCTTACGGCAACAAGTTTTAAGGCCATGAAACCAAAAGCTGACACCACAGGAAATTCAACTCAAGGGGTAGTTTTAAAAACTAGTCAGTTAAAAGTTAAAAAAACTATCGTTTCACCAAAGAAGGAAGAGGGAACAAGTTCAGTGAGTTCCAGTTATACTGCATCAAGAGGGGATAGTGGAAGTGGTGCAGGCAGCGGGGTTGTTTCTTATGCGTATAATTTTATCGGAAGACCATATGTTTTTGGAGCAGCAGGTCCAAGAAGTTTTGACTGCTCAGGATTAACAATGTATGTGTTTGCGAAATTTGGGTACTCATTACCACACTACACTGGATCACAATTTTCAATGGGAGTTCCAGTATCTAGGTCAAACTTAAGACCAGGGGATTTAGTATTCTTTAACACTTATGGTTCAATAAGTCATGTGGGTATTTATGTTGGAGGAGGAGATTTTCTTCATGCACCTTCATCAGGAAAAACTGTTACTGTAAGTTCGTTAAATGAAGCTTATTACTCAAGCAGATATGCTGGAGCGAGAAGAATAATAAGATAATTATAACTAGAGTGATTTTGTAGTTATATAAATTAATGTGAATGAAAAAGGGTTTCCTTTTAAATAGTTAAGCTTGGATATTAAAAAATATTCAAGCTTATTTTTTTTACTCTGCATATATCATATTTTACTAATTAACATAATAATATTTAAGGAAGATTGATTTTGGAGGTGGTGTTATGAGATATACACGGTACAATTATAAAAAGAAGAGTAATAAAGGAGCAAGATCATTCGGCTATTTTATTACAATAGTTATAATTGCCTTAGTTATAGGGACTGCAATTGCCAATGCTATTTTTGGGGGAGGGTTCTCTTTTCCTAAAGGTTTTAACTTGATTAAAAATAATAGCTCAGCAAAAGCAAGTAATGGAGATACTAAAAGTTATAAGAATTTCGAAATAGTACAGTGTGGTTATTATAGCAAAGAAGAAAATGCGATAGATATCCAAAATAAAATAAAAGATCAAGTTCCAGTATATGTTGTTAAGGATGATAATAAATTCAGAGTAATTGCAGGTATTTACGAAGTTGGAAAAGGTGATGAAGTAAAAAACAAATTAGATGGTTTAGGAGTAAATGCAATTAAGTTAAAAATAAATATAAATGGATCAGATTATTATGATTCGTTAATTGGTGGTATAGTTGATGGATATCTAAAAATGATAAATAGTATAAATGATTCTTCAGTTAAAAGTGTTAATACTGATGAATTTAAGAAATGGGCATCTGCTTTCGAAGAAAAGGGAGATAGAGCAAATGAAATCAAGGATATAAAGGCACATATAGCCAGTCTTCCTAATGATTTTACTAAGGATAAAATCCAAGGCGAAATGGAGTTTTTAGATAAGTTAATAGAACCATACAAAGGCAACTAGTATAATATTTTTAGAATACATGAGACACCTCTAGAATAAGATTATTTTCTAGAGGTGTCTCTATTGATAAAATATACTTAAAAAATCAACTTTGTGGATCTAGTTGGAATAAAAAGGAACAGCATTCATACGCAAGATGTAAAAAGGTTTCAATACGGTTAAAAATTCCTTAAAATAGAGAAACTCACTTGTATAAAATATTTATAAATGTTAAACTATATTAGGTAAATTACTGTAAAAATGCTTATACATAAAGGGATTTTGACCTTGGATTGTTATAAAAGTTATATTTTTGTCAATAATATTTACCATAGGTATAGTATAGACTTCTTTAAATTACATATTTGGTGGATAATTTAAAAAAGTGTAGACCGTATTAAAATCAATATCTGTTTAGGAGGTGATGAAGATGAAGGTTATTCTTGCATCTGCCTCAGAGAGAAGAAAAGAACTTCTTTTTAGACTTTTTAAAGAGTTCGAAGTTGCTGTAAGCAACTTTGATGAGGATAGTGTAGTTTTTTCAGGAAACTTAGAGGAATATGTAAAAGCACTATCTTACGGAAAAGCTAAGGAGATCTCAAAAAGTTCAATGAAAGATTCCTTAATTATTGCAGCGGATACTATTGTTAGCATAGATGGAAAAATTTTAGGAAAACCTAAAGATAAACAAGAAGCAGTGAACATGTTAAAAATGTTAAGTGGAAAAGAGCATAAAGTTTATTCTGGTATCACAGTTATAAACACTAACAACTCTAAAATTATCCAAGATGCTGTATGTACAACAGTTCATTTCTCAAGATTAAGTGATGAAGAAATACTATCTTATGTTGAAACTGATGAGCCTATGGATAAAGCAGGGGCTTACGGTATTCAAGGTTATGGTGGAGTTTTTGTTGAGAAAATAGATGGGTGTTTTTACAATGTGGTAGGGTTGCCACTTAATAGATTAAGTAAGATTATTAAGGAAATAATGTAGGGGGATAGGGAATCTGTTAGTGAAGGAGCACTTAGATGAAAAACAATCTAAGAATTACAGATTTGCCTGAAAATGAAAGACCAGAAGAAAAATTATTTTTATATGGTGCAGAGACCTTATCAAATGTTGAACTATTGGCATTAATATTGAGATGTGGTACAAAGAATGAAAGTGTCATGGACTTGAGTTCCAATGTGCTTAAAAGAGTAAATGGTTTAAATGGAATTATTTCAGCAGGAATAGATGACTTTCTGAAAATTAATGGCATAAAAAAAGCAAAGGCTTCAAGGCTTATGGCACTATGCGAATTAGCTAAAAGAATTAATTCTCATAAAGGAATTAAGGGTGAAATAAGGATAAAGGAACCTAAAACTATAGCAGATTTATTTATGAATGAGATGAGTAAACTTTCACAAGAAGTCTTAAAGTTAATAATGTTAAATACTAAGAATAATATAATTTCTATTAAAGAGGTATTTAAAGGAACATTAAACTCATCGATAGTTCATCCGAGAGAAGTGTTTTCTGAAGCTTTAAAAAACAATGCGGCTTCAATTATTATATGTCATAATCATCCTTCGGGGGATCCAACTCCAAGTAAGGAAGATATAAATATTACTTTAAGGTTAAAAGAATGTAGTAAGATAATGGGAATTGATCTGCTAGATCACATTATCATAGGAAATAATACTTATGTAAGCTTAAAAGAAAAATCCATTATATAAATTGAAAGGGGAATAACAATGGGATTATTTGGAATGACGAAAGACATGGGAATAGATTTAGGAACAGCAAACACTTTAGTATTTGTTAAAGGAAAAGGAGTGGTTTTAAGAGAGCCATCCGTTGTAGCTATAAATAATAACACAAAAAAACCGTTAGCAGTTGGAGCAGAAGCAAAACAAATGATTGGTAGAACTCCAGGAAACATTGTAGCTATAAGACCATTAAAAGATGGAGTTATTGCTGATTTTGATATTACTCAAACAATGATCAAAAAGTTTATTGAAAAAATCACTAGTAAAAGTGCTTTTGCAAGTCCAAGAATAATAATTTGTTATCCATCAGGAGTAACAGAAGTTGAGAAAAGAGCTATAGAAGAAGCTACTAAGGCTGCAGGAGCAAGAGATGTAATTTTGATGGAAGAGCCAATGGCAGCTGCAATTGGTGCAGGACTTCCTGTTTCAGAACCAACTGGAAGTATGATCGTTGATATCGGTGGAGGTACTACTGAAGTTGCAGTTATATCTTTAGGTGGTATAGTTACAGCAAAATCTCTTAGAGTTGCTGGAGATGAATTAGATCAAGCAATTATTAGTTATATTAAAAGAGAATATAATTTAATGATTGGTGAGAGAACAGCTGAAACAATAAAAATGGAATTAGGTTCAGCATTTAGAACAGAAGAAGTTGAAAAGTCTATGGAAATCAAAGGAAGAGACTTGATTACAGGTCTTCCTAAAATTATAGAAGTAAGTGAAGTTCAAGTAAGAGAAGCAATAAAAGAACCAGTAGCAGCTATAATCGAATCAATTAAAACAACTTTAGAAAAAACACCACCAGAACTAGCATCAGATATAATGGAAAAAGGTATCATGCTAGCTGGAGGGGGAGCATTATTAAAGGGATTAGACGCCTTAATTAACCATGAAACCCATATGCCTGTACATATTGCAGAATCACCACTTGATTGCGTAGCTCTTGGAGCTGGAAAGGCTCTTGAAGATTTTGATTATTTAGCTAAGCAACAAAGAGGTTAATTAATCAATGAAATTTTTGAAAAACAAACTGGCAGTAACTATTATAGTACTGTCAGTTGGCTTTTTAGCAATAATTGTATATACCTTCAAAAGTCAAAATAAGAGTATATTTGAGAGTGGTGCAGGGTCGGCGTTAAATCCAATACAAAAGATAGCATATACAGTAACAGAAAAATTCAAGGGATTTGTAGATTTCTTCTATAATTTTTCTGAGGTAAAGGAAGAAAATAAAAAGTTAGAAAAAGAAAATGCGGAGCTTAATAATAAGCTTGTAGATTATAATAGCTTAAAAAGTGAAAATGAAAGATTAAGAGACGTTGTTAATTTTGCAAATCAAATTGAAGGATATAATGTTGTAGGAACCAATATAATTGGATACAGTGGAGATAGTTTTTTATCAGGATATGTAATTGATAAAGGAAGTAAAAATGGCTTGGAAAAGGGAATGCCAGTAATGGCCTCAAAAGGAATAGTTGGCCAAGTTACATCGGTAGGAAGTAATTGGGCTATAGTGCAATCATTAGTTAATGAAAATATTGCAATAGCTGCTAAAATAGAAAGTACCGAGGATACAATAGGAATTGTAAAAGGCTATAAGGATTCGCAAAATAAATTATTAGCAAAGGTTTATAATATACCGGTAAATTCTCAAATTAAAAAGGATGACGTTATCTTAACCTCTGGTCTTGGAAGCGTTTATCCAAAAAATATTAGAATTGGTAAGGTATTAAGTGTTGAAGAAGATAAGGTTAAAGTAAGTAAAAGTGCTACAATCGAACCATTTGTAGATTTTAATAAGCTTGAGGAGTTATTTATAATGATTCCAAAAGAAAAAAGAAATATAGAGAGTGATGGGCAATAGCATATGAAGAGAGTAGTACTTATTTTAATAGGACTTTTGCTTTTTATTTTAGACAATACCATTCTTCCCTCCTTCGCAATTAAAGGAGCTTGGGGAAGCTTATTGTTTACTTTTGCAATTTGTTATTCTCTTATTACAGGTCCATGGGAAGCTATTTTTGTAGGAGCATATTCTGGAATATTGCAAGATGTTTTCTTTGGGAGTGTTTTTGGAGTAAATTCTCTTATAAATTTAATATTATGTTTACTAGCTGCATTAGTTGGGAAAAACATATTTAAAAATAGGAAAACCATACCAGTGATGACAGTTCTAGGAGCAACTGCAATTAAATTTCTAGTAATATATATTGTTCTCTTCTTTATGAAAATGAGCATTTACTTTGAAAATATGATAGTGATGACTACTATGAATACTGTGTTTGCTTTTATCTTTTATAGAAAAATATATAATTTTACAGAGAAAAGCTTTATGAAAAATCCTTGGAAATTTAATTAAAAGGTGATTATATGAATAAAAAGAAGAATAAGTTTTTTAATAGATACACAGCACTAATTTCTATAATGTTCATTATTTTTGGAGTAATATTGGGAAAGTTAGTATATCTTCAAGTGTATAAGTATGCTGACTATAAAGATATGTCTAACAATAGATCAAGAAGATTTGTAGCTGAAAATGCGCCAAGAGGAATCATATATGATGAAAATGGAAATATACTTGCAACAAACGTGCAAAGCTATACAATTACATTTACGTCTACAGATGAATCTAATGCAAGCTTCTATGATACAATGAACAAAACTTTTAAAATCCTAAAGGACAATGGCGAAAAAATCGAAGATGATATGCAACTGAAAATAGATGCAAATAAAAATTATTACTTTGATTTTAATGTTAGTGATGCTGAATCCATAAAAGCTCTAAACATAAGGTTTAAAAAAGATAGAGGGTTAGATGATAAAATAAAGAAGAAACTTTTTCCTAAGAAGACATCAGATTTAACTTCATCAGAGCAGAACCAATTGGATGAAGCTATATATCAGTATTCACCTGAGGATACTTTTTATTATATGATAGAAAACTATAATATGTATGAAATGCTTAAGCCAGCTTCAAAGGATGAAGCTAAAAAGTATCAATCAATGAGTGGAAAAGAGATTTTAGCTTTGCTTCTTAAAAGTTATTCCTTAGAAGATGTTAGAAAATATATGGTAGTTAAAGATGCTATAAAGATGCAGAGTTTTAAAGGGTATAAGCCAGTAACTTTAGCAACTATTAAAAAAGAAACATCATTTATTTTCTACCAAAGGCTAAATGATTTAGCTGGTATTGATGTATCTACTGAACCAGTTAGATCTTATCCATATGGAAGTCTTGCTTCAGCTGTATTAGGGTATATAGGTTCTATAGATGGCGGATCACAGGCGAGATATGAAGAAAAAGGATATGATGTAAGTACTGATAAGATTGGAAAAGCAGGAATTGAATCTGCTTTTGAGAGTATTTTAAAAGGAACAAAAGGTGGAACAACAGTTAAGGTAAATTCAAAGGGAAGAAAAACTGAAGAATTATTTAAGCTTGAACCATCTCCAGGTATGAATGTTCACTTGACAGTAGATAAGAATATTCAATATTCAGCAGAAAGAAGTTTACAAGAAGAACTTCAAGATTTACGAAATCAAAAAGTAACCAATGATAGTACTGGCTCAGTAGATCTTACAAATGCAACAAGAGGGGCAGTTGTAGTTCAAGAAGTTAAAACAGGAAGAATACTAGCTTTAGCAAGTTATCCTAACTTTGATCCTAATATATTTTCTACTCCTGGTGCATTAACTTCTGAAATATCAAAGCAATATTTCCCTAGAAATGAGCAATATGAGGCTTTTGCTAGTGATTTTATATTAAGGCAAGGATTAAATAAAACTGTTGATGACTTATTCCCTAAAAATAAAGATGGAATAAGGGAAGATAGATATGATCTTTATCCTAAGCCATTATATGATTATGCAACATTTGGATTAACTCCACCTGGATCAACCTTTAAGCCATTAACCTCAGTAGCTGCATTGCAGGAAGGGGTAATTACGCCAGGATATACAATACAGACTAAAAAATATTACGATCTGAATACAGATATATTTGGAGATACTAAGCCAGAGGATGAGGCTACACCGGCAATGACAGATTTAAAGAGAGCACTTGCAGTATCAAGTAACTACTATTACTATAATGCAGCAATAAGAATGTATAAGAAATATGCTCCAAGTGAGAAAGACTCAACCATTGCTCAAAAAGTACAAGGATTAGATATGTTAGCAAAGTATGCATGGCAAACAGGATTAGGTTCTGATCCTAATGGAACTCAAAAAGCTGGAACTGGAATTGAAATACCAGAAAATTTTGGGCAAGTATATAATTTCCAATCCTTTAAAAATAATACTATAAATTTAATAAACTTTAATCTTGTTGGCTATGCTGAAAATGGAGCATTTCCTGGAAGACAATCCATTGTTAAAATGGATTTGCAAATGAATTCTGATGATAGTGATAAGCTTGCAGATGCAAAAAAGAAGATTAAGCAAATGGTGAAAGATGAACTTAATCAAGTAGGCACTAAAGATATCAGAGGAGATTTTGATAATTTCTATAAAGCTTTGGTACCAGCAGTTCAAGAAATATATGATAATTCATCAACGTATCAGCAAAGGGTTAAGGATGCTAATGTTTCAGCAAAAAGTGCCGTTAATTCGGCAGCACGTGAAATAGCAAATTATGTAGTATATTCAGTTTCCACAGAGCTTATGAGTGCAACTCAGATAGCGTATGGTGCTATAGGTCAGGGTATGGACACTTTTACCCCATTACAATTAGTAGGGTATATTTCTACAGTAGTAAATGGAGGAACTAGATATAAAGCACATTTAGTAGATAAAATTACAGATAAAGATGGTAAAGTAGTGGAAGAATTTAAACCAGAAGTATTAAATAAAATTGATATTTCTCCAGAAAACCTAGCAGCTATAAAGCTAGGAATGAATATGGCAAATACTGCTGATGCAGGTACTGCGAGTTCGGTAATGAATAAGTTCCCAATATCATCAGGTGGTAAAACAGGTACAGCTACCTTTAGACAAGATCAAAGTGAGTATGGGCGTGAGGCTTTTGGTGTTTATGTAACTTTTGCACCTCTTGATGATCCTCAAATAGCTGTTTGTACAGTTCTATATGATGGTGGACATGGATATTTTGGTGCTAATATAGCGAAGGCAGTATATGAGACATATTTTAGAGATCAGTTAAAGTCCATGAATTATACTCCACAATATGACTACACTTTAAATCCACCACTAGCAGATGTTAAAGTATCACCAACGACAAAATAAATATATTAATATAAAATAAAAAACGACATTATTGTCGTTTTTTATTTTATAAGCTAATTTTTAAACTCTTTAGTATATGCAAAAGCTGGGAAATATAAAACTTCATTGTCAATTAACAGTATTTTGTATTATAATTAAAAGTAGCAGTGAAATTTAAAGTTATATTAAAATTGTTCTGTAAAATTAAGCTGTATTTAGATAATTAGGGTGCAAAGTTTTCTGAGTTTTTTCGATAATATAATATAGGGTTTTAAGTTCAACTATTAACTTATTTATGAAAGTATAAGTTAAGTTTCCTATAAAAACCCTTTAGACAAAGAAAATTTGAGTTTAAATGCAATTTAATATAAAAGCCACTGGAGAGGTATTTATGATTGATGATAGGATAATTATAAAAGGGAATAAGGAAGGGTTACTCGCTGTAATAAATTATAATAAATTTAAAGATTTTGGCGAAGTTACAGAGGTTCTGTTAGAAAGATTAAATAAAGGTAAAAAGTTTTATATGGGAGCTACATTAACCATAAAAACTGAATTGAAGTACATAGAAGAACGAGATATAAGAATTTTAAAAGATATCCTTTTCGAAGAGATTGGAATAAAAGAGTGTATCTTAAAGGATATTGAAGAAAAAGAGGTAAAGGTTTTTACCGGAATATATGAAGGTAGAACCAAGTTCATACGAAAAACCATAAGAGGGGGACAACGTATAGAATATGCCGGAAATATTGTGATAATAGGAGACATAAACTCAGGGTCAGAAGTTTATGCTGCTGGTAATATAATTGTTTTAGGTAAAATAAGGGGTCAGGTGCATGCTGGAACTACAGGGAATAATAAGGCTATTATAGCTGCTTTTACATTGGAGCCAGAGCTCCTTCAAATAGGAGATGTAGTAACAATTTCTCCAGAAGAAGGTGAAAAACCAAAATATCCAGAAGTTGCAAAATTGAAGGATGGAATGATTATTGTAGAACCGTATTTACCTAATAAATTCATTTAAAAATAATTGGAGGGATTTTAGAATGGGAGAGTCAATTGTTATAACATCAGGTAAGGGTGGCGTTGGAAAAACTACTACAACAGCAAATATAGGAACAGCACTTGCTGCATTAGGCAAGAAAGTTGTGGTGGTAGATGGAGATACAGGTCTTAGAAATCTTGATGTATTAATGGGTCTAGAAAATAGAATAGTATATACTATAATTGATATATTTGAAAAAAGATGTAGAACAAAGCAGGCATTAATAAAAGATAAGAGATTTCCAAATCTTTGCTTGCTTCCAACAGCTCAAACAAAAGATAAAAATGATATCAAGCCAAATCAAATGTTAACTATAATTAATGAGCTTAAAGAGGAATTTGACTACGTACTTATCGATTGTCCAGCAGGTATTGAACAAGGATTTGAAAATGCTATAGTTGCAGCTGATAGAGCAGTTGTAGTAGTTAATCCAGAAATAACTTCTGTTAGAGATGCTGATAGAGTTATTGGTAAATTAGATGCAAAAGGTTTAGATGATCATCAAGTTATAGTAAATAGATTAAACTACGAAATGACACAAAATGGAGATATGCTTGATATAAGTGATATATTAGAAATATTATCTATTAAGTTGTTAGGTGTAGTACCTGATGATAAATCAATTACAGTTTCTACTAACAGAGGAGAGCCAATTGTTCTTGATGAAAAAGCAATTTCTGGACAAGCATTTAGAAATATTGCTAGAAGAATTACAGGAGAAGAAGTTCCCCTTCTAAACTTAAACGTTGAATCTGCAGGCCTTTTTGGATCACTTAAGAAATTGTTTAAGCGTAAATAGGTATAACGGGGGGGAGAAATATGGAGTTTTTTAATAAGTTTTTTGGAAATAAGCCTTCTCCTAAGGAGGTAGCAAAAGATAGGTTGAGGTTAATTTTGATTCATGATAGAGGTGAAATTGCACCAGAATTATTAAATAAAATTAGAGAAGAAATACTAGAAGTTATTTCTAAGTATGTAGAAATAGATGCTGGAGATATGGAGATTACTGTAACTAAAACAGAGGCAAGTGAAGGAAATTCACCTGCATTAGTTGCAAATATTCCAATTAAAAGTGTAAGAGGAAGATAGTTGTTGATAAATTAGGAGGTGAATGTATTCATCTCCATTTTTTACCGATAAAATAGTTACAAAAATCCTTCATTTTTCAATAATTAGTGAATTAACTATAGATTTATGGAGAAATATTATAATATGAGTTATAATAATGTAGAAGTTTTAATATGGAGGAAGATAGATGTTTGGAAGATTTAAGCTTGATTTAAAAATTCTAAAGGAACTGGACTTTACACTTTTAGTTGCTATGATTACCACGGTTCTTTTTGGATGTTTTAATATATATTTAGCAACTAAAGGTGATGTAGGATTTTCTGAAGTAAAAAGACAATTAATATGGCTTGTAATATCACTAGTTGCAATCTATGTAGTTTTACTCATAGACTATGTAGTATTACAAAATTATGCCTTTCTGTTTTATCTCTTAGGAATACTCTTGCTTATAGTCACAATATTTGCTGGGTCAATAGTTAATGGAGCACAAGGGTGGATAAGAATAGGTGGTTTCTCTATGCAACCATCAGAACTGGCCAAAATAGGTATTATAGTAATGATGGCAAAGAAAATTCAAGATATGGACGGAAAAGTAAATGATATAAAGAATTTCTTCATTTTAGCAGCATATATTATAGTTCCAGTTATTTTGATAGTTAAGGAACCGGATATGGGTATGACAATGGTGTGTTTCTTCATTGTTCTAGGGATATTTTTTATTGCGGGACTAGACTTAAGGGTAATTGGTGGAGGGCTGCTAGCTATATTCTTAGCAATAGTTTTGGTATGGAATTCAGGCTTGATACAAGACTATCAAAAGAAAAGAATAACATCATTTATGGATCCAGAAGCAGATGAACTTAATTCTGGTCTTCAGTTAACACAGTCTATGATAGGAATAGGTTCAGGGGGATTTTTAGGTACAGGCGTTAATTTAGCAACTGATGCGCCAGGTGGATATGTTTCACAAAATGTACCTGAAAAAGATACAGATTTTATATTCGCAATTGTAGGAGAAAGCTGGGGTACTGTAGGAGCAATTTTTCTATTAACATTATATGGAATTATAGTTTATAGAACTCTGGTGATATCGAGAACCAGTAAAGATATTTTTGGAAAGATAATTTGCGTTGGACTAGCCGCATATTTCCTATTTGCAATATTTCAAAATATGGGGATGACTATTGGTTTAATGCCTATAACGGGAATAACTTTACCTTTAGTAAGTTATGGAGGAAGTTCACTACTTACAACAATGATGTCCTTAGGCTTAATATTAAATATTGGTATGAGAAGAAAGAAAATTAATTTTTAATTTTATGGGGGTTGTTATGAAAGTTGCATTGATTGCTCATGATAACAAAAAAGAAACTATTATAGATTTTTGCAAAAGATATAAAAGTATATTAGAAAAACACACTCTTGTCGCTACTGGAACTACAGGAAAAAAGATTACTGAAACTACGGGGCTTGAAGTAACAAGATTTTTGTCTGGACCATTAGGAGGAGATCAACAAATTGGTGGAAGGATTGCAGAAGGTGATATTAAGTTAGTAATATTTCTAAGAGATCCTTTAACAGCTCAACCGCATGAACCAGATGTTACAGCGTTAATTAGAATTTGTGATGTACATAGCATTCCAATAGCCACAAATATAGGGACAGCGGAAATTTTAATAAAAAGCTTATAGAAAAAAATCAGTCTTTTATAAGACTGATTTTTTTTTACGCTTTAAGAATTTATAAAAGTTCTATGTTAATTATCACTTAAATATATATTAATATATAATGCAAAAATCATATTACATCTTATGGGCAGACATGTAAATTCTTTAGAGCATTATATATAAATAACACAAAAACAATAACAAGGAATATATTAATAAAGTGATTAAAATCTATGAGGTGAAAAAAGTGGGAAATTATAATTCGGAGTATAAGAGTTACTATGGAAAGATTATGGAAAGGAGAAAAAGTAACCATATAGGAAGTATAGGAGGAGAGTACCAAGTAAACAGAAGCATAGGGGAACATAGTTCAAAAAGTTTTAAAGATATCATAGTTAGAAGAATTATACAAGAATTGGTTGGGACATTTATATTATGCCTGCTAATTTTAGTTTGCAAGAGCGTTAAAACTGAGCAAACTTTAGCAGTTTACAATTATGGCAAATATGCAGTAAATAAAGGGTATACAATAAATGAAGTTATAGACTATATTAAAACTTTTGATGTGTCATCAATTAAGCATAAGGGAGAGGAAGTAGCTGATTTTTTAAAAGAGAAAGTATCAAATGGTCAGACTGTTAAAAGTCAAATGAAGGAAACCCTTGTTAAGCCGGTATTAGGAAGTTATGTTCTTAAAGATGATAGTTCAAAGCTCTATAGTATAGAAATTAAAGAAGGTACAGAGATTATAAGTATAGGTGATGGAAATGTAACTAAAGTATCTGAGGATAAGACTTTAGGCAAATATATTGTTATAGATAATGGAAGTGGAGTAGAAAGTGTCTATGGGAATTTAGGTGAAATAGACGTGAAAGAGGGGGATAAAATTTCTAAAGGACAGTTGGTAGGAAAAGGTGGTAATAGTAATAATGAAGCAAAGCCATCATTGTTATTTCAATTAAAATATATGGGGGAAGCTAGAGACATAAAAGACTATATAAATCTTTAAAGGCTTGAAGTAATTATTGGGGAGTGAATAATGAAGAGAAGAAAAATAATGCTTTTAGGAGAATTACTAATTCTTATTTGCTTATGCCTTCAATATAATTTTTTTATAGCATTTATATTTGTATTATTACATGAAATATCTCATGGGGTTATGGCGATAATATTTGGAATGAATATTAAAAAACTGCTCATACACCCATTGGGATTTTTTATTGAGATAGAAGATATGGATGAGTTAACTGAAGAAAAACAGATAATAGTCTATTTAGCTGGTCCTCTTACGAACCTACTTATAGCTATTATAATATATATTTGTAGTGGGTACTATTTTTCAAATATGTCTGTTATAAATTTAGTGTTATGTTTTTTTAATTTGCTGCCGGCGTATCCCCTTGATGGAGGGAAGATATTCAATATCATACTATCCAAAAGATTAACATATAGGTTAGCAAGTAAGGTAATAATTTATTTAGGGATAATCATTAGTATCGGATTTTTTGGATTATTTATTTATGATATTTTAAAATTACATAAACTCAATATAACCCTAGTACTAGTAAGTGCTTTAATGTTATACTCAGCCTTAAAGGAAAAAAAGAGAATTATGTATATATTAATGGGGGACTTAGTTAGAAAAAAAAGTAGGTTTGTTAAAAAAAGTTATATTGAAAACTCAAGTATATCAGTATATTACAAATTAGGATTAGTAAATATATTAACTCTAGTTGATAAAAATAAATTTAATTGTTTTTATGTATTAGATGAGGATATGAAAATGGTAGGAATTATTAATGAAGATGAGTTAATGGAGGCACTAAAGAAATATGGAAATATTACTTTAGAGGAATATTTTTCAGATGTAAAAGAATAGTTTATAAAGAAGAGGCTTGGTAAATTACCAAGCCTTTTGTGTAGTATAACATATATAGGTGCTGGAGGTATAATTAATGGTATTATTCCATTTAATATATTTTTGGTTGCCAGTAAAAATATATTATTTAGAATAAAATTCAACTATAAGTTGTTCATTTATAATAATTGGGAGTTCAGTTCTATTAGGAAATCTTAAATAACTTCCTTTGAAGTTGTTCTCATCTTTAGTTATATAGGGAAGAGTGTTTAGTATATTATTGCTAAAAGTTTCTACAAACATATCTGTTTTTTTAGATTTTTCCCTTAGAGTAACTTCATCTCCTGGTTTTAACCTATAAGAAGGTATATTAACTTTTTGATTATTAACAAGAAAATGACCATGGTTTACCATTTGTCTTGCTTGTCTTATAGAAGTAGCAAATCCCATTCTATAAACCATATTATCTAATCTAGATTCTAGAATTAATAATAAGGCTTCTCCAGGAACTGATTTACTAGAGAATGCTTCTTTAACATATCTAGAAAATTGCTTTTCCATAACGCCATAATATGCGCGTAATCTTTGCTTTTCTAATAACTGAACACCATAATCTGAGAGCTTTCTATCTGCTCTACTTGTACCTTTTGTTGCTCGCTTCATAGCCTTAGGGTGGCCGACAACATTTAAGCCAAGCCTTCTACAAGTTTTGAAACGAGGTCCCATCATTTTTGCCATAGTTACCTCCAATAACTTATATTTATTATGTTCGTATAATAACATGAAATAAAATATAATGATAATCATTATCAACACCATAAGAGGAGATTATTCTTATATTCCTTCATTATGCTAAGTCATTCTAATTATTTTAAAGAATAGCAAGATTTTAGAATGTAAGTTTATCCAACTATTGCATTAAGGGCAAATCTAAGTAATAATACTAAGGTGGTTTATAATATAAAGTTATGATAGAATAAAGTCGATTGACAAATTTGCTTTATATACTGTTAGTTATATGGAGGAGGAAATATTAATGAATAGAATCACAGATGATATTTTATATAAAGTTGAGAAACCTGCCAGATACATAGGCGGTGAACTTAATCAGATAATTAAAGATAAAAATGAAGTTGACATAAGATTTGCGTTTTGTTTTCCAGATGTTTATGAAGTTGGAATGGCGCACTTAGGTTCAAGAATTCTTTATCATACTATAAATAATAGAGAAGATACATATTGCGAGAGAGCATATGCTCCATGGCCTGATATGGAAAAGGAAATGAGAAAAAATAATATTCCTTTATATACTCTTGAAACTAAGGATCCTCTTAAGGATTTTGATATATTAGGTTTTACGCTTCAATATGAGATGAGCTTCACAAATATCTTAAATATGCTAAACCTAGGAGGGGTTACCGTTAGGGCTTCAGAAAGAGGAGAAGAGGAACCTATAGTAATGGCTGGTGGTCCTTGTGCATATAACCCAGAGCCTCTTTCAGGTATTGTTGATTTCTTTGAACTTGGTGAGGGAGAAGAAATGATGAATGATGTATTAGAGGTTTATAAGAAATATAAAGGTAAAGGAAAGAAAAAAGAATTCTTAAGAGAAATATCTAAAATAAGAGGTATTTATGTTCCTTCATTATATGATGTTACATATAACGAAGATGGAACAATAAAAGAATTTAAACCTAAATATGATGATGTTCCAGCTCAAGTACAAAAGAGAATAATCTCTAATTATACAGATGTTGAATTCCCAACTGATATCATAGTTCCTTATACTGAAATTGTTCATGATAGAATTGTTTTAGAAGTTTTTAGAGGATGTACTAATGGTTGTAGATTCTGTCAAGCAGGTATGATATATAGACCTGTAAGAGAAAAGGGAAGAGAAACACTTTTAAAGCAAGCAAGAGAATTAGTTAAAAATACAGGCTATCAAGAAATATCGTTAGCATCCCTAAGTACCTGTGATTATTCTGATATTAATGCTTTAGTTCAAGATTTAATGGCTGAGCATGCTGAAAAGAATGTGGCAGTAGCTCTTCCATCAATTAGAGTTGATGCTTTTTCAGTAGATTTATTAAAGGAAATTCAAAAGGTAAAGAAAACAGGTCTTACTTTTGCACCTGAAGCTGGATCTCAGCGAATGAGAGATGTAATTAATAAAGGATTAACTGAAGAAAGAATACTAGAAGCTGCAAGATCAGCATTTGAAGCCGGTTGGAGCACGTTAAAACTATACTTCATGTTAGGACTTCCTTACGAAACGATAGAAGATGCTAGAGGAATAGGGGAATTAGCTGAAAAAATAGTTGCTCAATATTTTGAGGTTCCAAAGGGAACTAGAAATAAAGGATTAAGAGTTACTGTAAGTACATCAATATTTGTTCCAAAGCCTTTTACACCATTCCAATGGTCTCCTATGGAGAAAATGCCAGAGGTTAATGATAAGATAAATGCAGTAAAATCTTCAATTAAGTCAAGGGCAATTTCATATAGTTATCATGAACAAAAAACATCATATATGGAAGCTGTTTTTGCTAGAGGAGATAGAAGATTATCAGATGTATTAATTAAAGCTTTTGAAAAAGGAGCTAAATTTGATGGATGGTCAGAATATTTTGATTTTAATATTTGGCAAGAAGCTTTAAAAGAGTGTAATGTTGATGGAGATTTTTATGTTTATAGAAGCAGAAGCTACGATGAAATACTTCCATGGGATTTTATTGATATAGGAGTAGATAGAGATTACATTGTAAAAGAAAATGAAAAGGCTAAAGCTGCTGACTTAACTCAAAATTGTAGAGTTGGATGTACTGGCTGCGGAATAAATGTAAACTTCAAAGAAGGGAAGTGTTTTGAAGGTGCGATACTTAATTAAGTTCACTAAAGAAGGAAATATTAAATTTGTATCTCATTTAGATTTAATGAGAACAATTCAGAAAATAATCGTAAGAAGTGAATTGAATATTGAATATTCTCAAGGGTTTAATCCACATATGGCTTTATCAATAGCGCAACCATTATCTGTTGGAGTAAGTTCTAATGGAGAGTATATGGATATTGTTCTAAGAGAGCCACAAGATGAAGAAGAAATTTTAAGAAATTTAAATAAAAAATCTCTTAGTGGAATAAAATTTTTAGAAATAAAATCTATTGAAAACATACCTAATGAGAAGAAAGTTCCACAATCCATGGCGATGGTTGAAGAGGCAAGTTATACAATTAAGATAAAATATGATGTTACAACTAATGTTAATGATGAGCTTAAGAAACTTTTGGAATTGAATGAGTGGAATATACTAAAGAAAAATAAAAAAGGTGAGGAAAAATCTCTTAATATAAGGCCTATGATTAAAGAAATTAAATACTGGGTAAAAGATGAGTATTTGATTATAAATACAAGAATAAGTTGTGGCAGTAAAGAACATTTGAACCCAGAATTTTTAGTTAATTATATTAAAGAAAACACAACAGGGGTAGATAATGAGGCTTTTGTTAATATTAACAGAGAAGAAATGTATGCTCATAAAGAAGGTAAGCTGTTGCCACTATATAAAGTTGTGTAATGAGGTAGTATATGAGAGAAATATTTATTGAGAGAAGAGAAAAGATATTAAGAATAGCCATTAAAGAAAAAGGTAAGCTTGTGGATTGTTTAATAGAAGAGGAAACAAGTGAGGCAATACCTGGAGAAATTTACTTAGGTACTGTTAAAAATATAGTACCAGGGATAAAAAGCGCTTTTATAGATATCGGGCTCTCAGTTAATGCATTTATGAGTTTAGACAGCAATTCGAATATTAAGCAAGGGCAAGAAGTAATAGTAGAAGTGTTGAAAGAGGCTATAGGAGATAAAGGACCTAAAGTAACTTGTGATTTTTCAATTCCCGGGAAATATGCTGTAATATCATCAAAGGGGAAGGGAATCTCCGTATCCAAGAGAATTCTAGATGAAGCTAAAAGAACTAGCTTAGTGAATGAAATCCCCCCTAAACCAGAGGGGTTAATAACCTTAAGAACTAATGCAGCCTTTGGAGAATTTGATGATATAAAAAATGAAATAGACCTGTTGTATGAAAGATATTTATCTATTTTGCAAAAAGGTAAATTTTTGAATAAACCTCAAAGAATTTATGGAGAAAATCTTTTGTTAAATAAAATTCTTAGGGATAATATAAATAATGAAACAAAAAATATTTATGTGAATACCAAGGAAGATTATGAAGTTGCTTCTGACTATATTAGTATTGGTGAAGAGGTTAAAGTTTATTTATATGATGAAGAGAGAAGCCTTTTTGATTTCTACCATATAGAAAAAGAAATACTTTCACTAAGACATAAGAAAGTGCAATTAAACTCAGGTGGATGGATTATCATTGATAAAACAGAAGCAATGTACGTTATCGATGTTAATTCAGGTAAACATACTAAAGGAAAGCAAACTGAAAGAGTAGCTGAAGAAACAAATAAAGAAGCTGCATTAGAAATTGCTAGACAAATAAGATTAAGAAATTTAGGCGGAATAATCTTAATAGATTTTATTGATATGAGAAATGAAGAGGATAAGCAGCAAGTGCTTAATATCCTATCAAAAGGACTTGAAAAAGATAAGAAAAGAACAACTATATATCCTTTTACAGAACTAAATTTAGTTCAGATATCAAGAACAAGAAGTGGAAAAAGCATCTTTGAATATATTGAGGAAGATTGTGAACTTTGTAAAGGAAAAGGAAATAGGCTTTCATTATCTTATATATTAATGTTAATTAGAGATGAAATTTTAAGATATCAATCAGAAAATTCAATTAAGGATTTTTATATTGAAATCAATGCGCAATATGAGACCTATATTAGAGAAGATATTTTTACATTTTTAAATAGCATAGAGGCATTAGATAAGAAGATTTACCTACATTTTGTTCAAGAGGTGGAGTACTTTAAATTGGAGCCACTACTATTTAAAAAACAAATTGAAAGTGTAGAAAATTATTTAGTGAATTAGATAATGCTTTTACAAGAAAAAGTTATTTACAACATAGGCTAATTGTGTTAAAATGTCTAAGTAACCGCACAGAATAGGTTTTAGTAAAACAAAGTTAAATCTTTGTACCTTAAGTGGCGAGACCGTTATGAGGAGGTGTTTTTAATGTACGCAGTATTAACTACAGGAGGAAAGCAGTACAGAGTTAAGGAAGGAGACGTTCTTTTCGTTGAAAAACTTAACGCTGAGGTTGAATCAACAGTTGAATTCAGTGAAGTTCTAGTTGTATCTAAGGATGGAGAATTAAAAGTTGGTACACCAGTAGTTGAAGGAGCTAAGGTTGTAGCTAAAGTATTAGCTCAAGGAAAGGCTAAGAAGATTATAGTTTTCAAGTATAAACCAAAGAAAGACTATAGAAGAAAATCTGGTCACAGACAACCTTACACTAAGATTCAAATCGAAAAGATCGAAGCTTAATTATGATTAAGATCAAGGTCAAGAGTAGAGGAGAAAAGATAATTGCAGTAGACATAAAAGGTCATGCAGTAGAAGAGGCTGAAGCAATTATAGTTGGAGAAGCCTACGATATGATATGTAATTCTGTGTCAGTACTTTCTCAAAGTCTATTAATAGGTTTAGAAAGTGTACTTAATATAAATTGCAGTTATGAGATATATGAAGGATACATAAGCTTAGATTTAACTGATTTGGAAGAGGATGAGCTTACTGAAGCCCAAACACTTTTAAAGACATTTGAACTAAGCATTGATAGTATTATGTTATCCTTAGAACAAAGTTTTGGAAAAAAGAAACGTGATAAATATATATGTCTTTTAAAAGAGGAGGTGTAACACCATGTTGATAATGAACCTTCAATTATTCGCTCATAAAAAAGGAGTAGGTAGCTCTAAGAACGGTAGAGACTCTGAATCAAAAAGATTAGGAGTTAAATCTGCTGATGGCGAATTTGTATTAGCAGGTAATATCATTGTTAGACAAAGAGGAACAAAAATCCACCCAGGAACTAATGTTGGAAAGGGAAAGGATGATACTCTTTTCGCTAAAATAGATGGAGTTGTTAAATTCGAAAGAATGGGTAAAGATAAGAAGAAAGCTTCTGTTTATCCAGTTGATGTTGAAGAAATAGCTGAATAATCTTAAAACAAAGCACCCTTAACTAGGGTGCTTTATTAGTTAAGAATTAAGAATTAGCAATTAGGGATAGAATATAATTAGAAATGATTTTTAATTCTTAATTCTTCATTACTATTTAAGCTTAATTATTGAAAAAATTACATCCCTATTGTAATATTTAATAGATTAATTAAGTTTATTAGGAAAATAATAATAAGAAGAAAAATAAGAAGAACAATAGATTGATGTAAGGTAAGGTGATTTATATGTTTATAGATACAGCCAAGGTTTTTGTAAAATCAGGAGATGGCGGAGATGGAGCAGTTTCCTTCAGAAGAGAAAAATATGTTCCTTTAGGTGGACCAGATGGAGGAGACGGAGGAAAAGGTGGGAGTGTAATATTTGTTGTTGATACAAATATGACTACCTTATTAGATTTTAAGTATAAAAGAAAATTTATAGCAGAAAAAGGCGTAAATGGATCTGGTTCTAAGTGTTATGGTAAAGATGGAGAAGATTATGTAATTCATGTTCCAATGGGAACTATTATTAAAGATGTAGAATCAGATAAAATAATGGCAGACCTTTCTCATGCAGGGGATACATATATAATTTGTAAAGGTGGAAAAGGCGGAAAAGGAAATGCAAAATTCTGTACTCCTACAAGGCAAGCACCTAACTTTGCTGAGCCGGGAATGCCAGGAGAAGAAAGATGGATTACATTAGAACTTAAGTTACTTGCAGATGTAGGATTATTAGGTTTCCCTAATGTAGGAAAATCAACACTTCTTTCAGTTGTTTCAAAGGCTAGACCAAAGATAGCAAACTATCACTTCACTACATTAAAACCTAATTTAGGTGTAGTTAGTGTTCCAGGAATAGAACCTTTTGTTATGGCAGATATTCCAGGAATAATTGAAGGAGCAGCAGAAGGTGTAGGCTTAGGTATAGAATTCTTAAGACATATTGAAAGAACAAGATTATTAATACATGTAGTGGATATCTCTGGAGTAGAAGGAAGAGATCCAATTGAAGATTTCATAAAGATAAATGAAGAATTAAAAAAATATTCAATAAAACTTTGGGATAGACCACAGATAGTTGTAGGTAATAAAGCTGATATGCTATTTGATGAAGAAGTTTTTGATAATTTTAAGAAAAAACTTAATGAAATGGGTTATGAAAAAGTATTTAAGATGTCTGCAGCTACAAATGATGGAGTTGAAGCGTTAATTAAAGAAGCTGCAAGAATGCTTAAAGAAATTCCAATTGTTGATTTAGAGATATCAAGCGAAGATATGTTTATACCAGAAGAAAAGAGATTTACATATGACATTAGAGTTGAAGAAGGGGAAGAAGGAAAGGTTTATGTAATAGAAGGTTCCTTTGTAGATAGACTCTTATCAGCTGTTAATGTAAATGATTATGATTCATTGAGATATTTCCATAAAGTATTGAATAATAAAGGAATAATGGCGGAATTAAGAGAAATGGGTATTCAAGATGGCGATTATGTACGCTTAAATGATTTTGAATTTGAGTATCTTATGTAGGAAAGGAAAGATAATATGATTACAAGTAAACAAAGAGCTTATTTAAGATCTCTTTCAAATAATTTAGAAGTAATTTTTCAAGTTGGAAAAAATGGAATAGAGGATACATTTATTAAACAAGTTGAAGATGCCTTAGAAGCAAGAGAGCTTATTAAAATAAAGGTATTAGAAAATTCAGGTTTAGATGCTAGAGAAGCTTCAGATATTATTTGTGAAAGAATAGGTTGTGAAGGGGTTCAGGCTATAGGAAGTAAAGTAGTGCTTTTCAAACAAAGTACTAAAAAGCCTAAAATAGAGTTACCAGTTAAGAGTAAATAATGAAGAAGATTGGAATAATGGGGGGAACTTTTGATCCCCCGCATAAAGGCCATATTTATATTGCTCAGGAGGCATACAAGAAGTTACACTTAGATAGTGTGATTTTTATGCCTGCTGGGAATCCACCTCACAAAACCTATAAGAAGATTACTAATGAAAAAGATAGATATGAAATGGTAAAGTTAGCTATAGCTGATTATGAACATTTTGAAGTTTCTGACTATGAAATTAGTAAACAGACATTGAGCTACACGTTTCTGACATTAAAGTATTTAAAGGAAGAAAGAGAAAAGTGTGAGCTTTTTTTTATAGCTGGAGCAGATAGCTTAGTAACATTTGAATCATGGCGTAATATAGAAGAAATATTAAACCTAGCAACATTGGTTATATTTACTAGGCCTGGATATCCAAAAGATGAAGTTATTAAATCAAAAAATGTAATAGAAGAAAAATACAATCATTCTGTTATTTTATTGGATTTAATAGAACAGGATATATCTTCCTCGTATATTAGGGAAGCATTAGAAGAAGGAAAAGAAGTAACTGAATATTTAAACTCAAATGTATATGAATATATAAGAGTAAATGGATTATATAAAGCCACTAGAAATATATTCTTATAATTCAAGGGGGACAATTTATGTGGAGTAAAGAACAAATCCTTCAATATTTAAAAGAAAATTTGAAAGATAGTAGATATAATCACACTTTAGGTGTTGTAGATATGGCAAAAAGGTTAGCCGATATTAATGGAATTGACAAGGAAAGAGCAGAATTAGCTGCATTAATCCATGATTGTGCAAAAAATTTACACATTGACGAGTTGTTTAAAATATTACAGGAAAATTCTATAGAAGTAGATGAGATTGAACGTATTTCTCCACAACTTTTACATGGTAAGGTTGGTGCAGTACTGGGAGAAAAGCTTATGAATATAAATGATAAAGAAATCCTAAGTGCAGTTATATACCATACCACTGGTAAAGCTAATATGACTACATTGGAAAAAATAATATATATTGCAGATTATATAGAACCTAATCGAAACTTTGATGGGGTAGATAAGCTTAGAGAAGTCACCCTTGAAAACCTTGATAAGGGGGTATTAGAAGGTATTGATAATACGCTAGTATATATAATTAAGAATAGGGGATTAATTCATCCTAATACAATAGAAGCAAGAAATTATCTAATTAATACACTTAAGGAAGTGAATAAATAGTATGGATGGGGAAAATAGAAACTCACCAATTAACAATAGGAAAAAGAGAAAAAGAAACAAAGGAAAAAGAACTATTGTAATTTTAAGTATTCTATCCATTCTAATTACATTTATAGTTATAGTTGCAGTTTATTTATTTGTAACATTAGGAAAGTTTAATAGTGCAGGTGGTGTAGATGTTGCAGCAGAAGATGTTGGATCAAAAGATCCAGTAAATATTTTAGTCTTGGGTTTGGATATAGGAGATCCTTCTCAACCTAATAATGAAGCAATAAAGAGAACTGATACTATTATGCTTTTACACTATGAGCCGGGTAAAAAGCAAGGAACATTAGTATCTGTGCCTAGAGATATGCTTATAAAAGTTAATAATAAAAATCAAAAAATAAATGCAGCTTACGCGTTAGGCGGAGATAAATTAATTAAAAAAGAAGTTGAAAACTTCTTAGGAATTAATGTTAACTATATAGTTAAGATAGATTATGCGGGATTTAGAGCAGTAATTGATGCCATTGGTGGTATTGACATGGAAATAGAAAGAAATATGAATTATGATGACCCTGCACAAAATCTTCATATTCACTTCAAAAAAGGTGAAACTGTACATCTAGATGGTCAAAAAGCAGAAGAGTTCTTTAGATGGAGAAAAAATAATGATGGAACTGGTTTTGCAAATGGAGATTTGGACAGAATAGAAAGCCAACATAAGTTTATTAATAAGATTGTAGAAAAGTGTACTTCACCTAGTATTATTATGAACTTTAAACCTTTATTAGATACATTGCCTAAGTATATAAAGACAAATATGTCAGGAAGTAAGATGATTTCTTATGGATTAAGTTTAAAAGGGTTAGATAAAAGCAAACTAACAATGGTGACACTTAACGGAACCCCTAAAACAATTAATGGGCAAGATTATCTAGTATATAATAAGAATAACAATAAGGATGTAATTTCAGCCCTAAGTGGATCACAAACAGCCAAGGATTCTGTAACTAAAAAGGATTTAAAAATTAAGGTTCTAAATGGAACAAGGAAAACTGGCCTTGCAGGAACTTTAGTAACTGAACTTGAATCTAAAGGGTATACCAAAATTGATAAAGGAAATTATACAGAGATAAGTAAATCTGTAATTAAAACTAATGATAATAATATAGGAGATCTAATATCCCAGGACACAGGAATTGATAATATAAAAGAATTAACTGATGACACTCAAGGATATGATGCAGTTATTATTTTGGGAGGAGACTTCAAACAATAGATTATCAAGAGATAAGTGAGGAAAGATGAGTAAAATAGAAAAGATTGTTCCAGAAGAATACCATAAACATAAGATAAGAGAATTCCTAAAGGAAGAATTAGGATTATCTACTAGATTGATTAGGGGAGCTGCTATAGATAAGAGAATACTAGTAAATAATAAAGCAGTTAAAATGAACTATATTATATCTAAAGGTGAAAAAATAATTATAGATTTAAACAAAAATGAAACTCAAAATATAGAGCCTGAAGACATAGATATAGACATTGTTTATGAAGATGATGATATACTTGTTTTAAATAAAAAACCATTCATGGTAGTTCATCCAACTAGAAGTCATTTTAGTGGAACATTATCTAATGGTGTAATGTACTATTTCAAGAAAACAAATCAAAATTGCATTGTTAGACTAGTAAGTAGATTGGACATGAATACCTCAGGATTAATAATTATAGCCAAAAATCAATATGCTCATATGCAGTTATCTAATGAAATGAGAGAAGAACATTTTCAAAAGAGGTATTTAACATTAGTACATGGAAATTTAAAAGAAAAGCAAGGAACTATAAATGCACCAATATATAGAGAGAATGAGGATACTATTAAGAGAGTTGTTGATGATAGAGGACAAGAAAGTATAACTCATTATAAGGTTGTTGAGAGCTACAAAAATGCAGAATTAGTTGAATGTCTTCTTGAAACTGGAAGAACTCATCAAATAAGAGTTCATTTAAGCTATCTAGGTCACCCTATATTCGGGGATGTTTTGTATGGGACTGAAGATGAAGAATTTATAAATAGGCAAGCACTACATGCTTATGGGTTAGACTTTCATAGTCCAAGGACAAGGAAGGAATTGAGACTTAGGGCTGAACTACCTGATGATATGAAAATATTAATTGAGAAGTTAAAAAAAGAGTAAAAACAGATGGATTACCATCTGTTTTTTTTGTTAATCAAGTTTATTTATTATATCTGAATATCTAGATTTAATCTTTCTTTTTTTAATACGAGCTCTATATCTGATTAAAGCGAAACCTAAGAATACTGCAGCTACACCACCAGCGGCAAGTTCTGGTTTCATTTCTTTAAGCTTATCACTAAAACTCTTTTGTACAGGCTTTATTTCTCTTGATTCGCCTGCACTTAAACGAATATTTTGATACTTTTGACCATTTACTGAAACAGAAGCGGATAACACTTCTTGGTCACGAGTGAAGGAAAGATTTGATAAATCCTTTTTCTCAATATCTAATGATTTTGTAATTGAATTCTCATCACCTTTTTTACATACATATGAGATATCGTCTGAAGCTAGTAATGGCATTGTAGTAGAATCATTAAAAGTATAATCAGATAATTTTTCACCCTTTGAATATAGTTTTACAAGGCTAAAATTATTAAAACCATATTCGAATAAATTCTTTGCCTCTCTAAAATAATTATCTTTACTTGATGAGTAAAGAAATGTTGCAACTAATCTTTGACCATCTTTTTCAGCAACGGCAGTATAAGTATGTTTTGATGGAGTGGTATATCCACATTTACCAGTGAGTGCATATTGATAAAAATATCTATTATTCTTCATGATTAATTCATTTTTATTATCTGCCCAGTGATTTTCCCCGTTTATATTAGAGGCAGGAAATTCATATGCTGGTGTCCTAGAAATATCAATAAAAGTTTGATTCTTTGATACTTCTCTCATAATAAGTGATAAATCATAAGCAGTTGTCTTGTGGTCATCTTCATAAAGTCCAGAAGGATTTACAAAAGTAGTATTATTCGCACCTAATTCTTTAGCTGTTTTATTCATAAGTTCAACAAATGCATCTTTTGAACCAGAGACATGTTCAGCTAGTGCTTCAGCACAATCATTAGCCGAAAGTAAGAGCATTCCATATAGTAAATCCTTAACGGTAAATACTTCACCTTCTATTAGACCGATTCTTGTTCCATCAACTGCAGTAGCACTTTTGGTTATGGTAACTTTTTCATCAAGCTTTGAATTTCTTAAAACCAATAAAGCAGTCATTACTTTTGTAGTAGAAGCTGGTGCAAGTGATTTCTCACTATTCTTACTGTATAGAATTTTTCCTGTAGTTGCATCCATTAGTACTACACCATCAGCTTCTAAATCAGGAACAGAAGGAGCTGCGCTTACATTTTTATTAAATATTAATGTAAAAGAAATCATCAATAGTAAAAAATAAGAAATTTTTCTCATAATATCCCCCATTATGTCATATTTCATAAAAATAAGTATAACAAAAATGTGGTCAAATTACTATATAAATGAGGTGTTTTTGTCAATAATTAATTATATATTAAAATTTAAGGAGGAAAACATGAGAATTACAAGGAAAGAAAAACTAATAGGAATCGTAATACTATTAATAGTTCTAACCTTAGTTGCGGGAATATATACATATATAAATATCCCAAAGCCTTTATCGGATAAAGAAGTGGAAGGTATGTTTGTAGAAGAGACTTCAAATGACAATAAAACTACGACTACAACAAATAATAGTGGAAACATAGTTGTTGAAATTAAAGGGGAAATTAAAAAGCCGGAAGTATATATAATGGAGAAAGGATCGATTATTAAAGATCTAATCGCAGAAGCTGGTGGATTAACAGAGAAAGCTGATACAAAGAATATAAATTTAGCCAAGGAACTTCAAAATCATGAGTGTATTGTTATAGGAAATATTGATAATAAAGCACAAAACACACAAGGATCATTGGCATCCTCATTGCAATCTGGAAAATCTCAAGATGGAACAATTAATATCAATACAGCAACTGAGGCTGAGCTAGATACATTACCTGGTGTAGGGAAAGTAATGGCAGGAAAAATAATAGAATATAGAGAAAAAAATGGAGGCTTTAAATCTATCGAGGAACTGAAAAAAATTGATAGAGTTGGTGAAGGAACCTTTGATAAATTGAAGGATAAAATTTCAATATAGATAGATATATAATAAAAAAACCTAGAAATTGGAAGGAATTTATATTAGAATTAAATTATATTATTTTAAGGGGGATTATTTATGGACGTATTAGTAAATGTTGGTTTGAGTGTTTTGTTCGGACTTGTTGGTATAGTTATTATGTTGATTGGATATATTATTTTTGACAAAATAATACCAGCTGATTTCAATAAAGAATTAGAAAAAGGAAATTTAGCGGTGGCTATTGTGGTTGCTGGATTACTAATATCTATAGCTATAATTGTCTCAAAAGTGATAGCATAAACATAATAAACATAAAAATGAAAGTTTTAAAATTTTAAAGGTATTCATTTATAAAATTTAAAAATTTCGCTTAAAAATTAAAAACTTCTAAAAAATTAAACATTTCTTATTGCATTTAATTAATATTTATATTATAGTAATAGCAGACAAATTAATATTAACGAATTCTTATCGTGAGCGGTGGAGGGACTGGCCCTGTGAAGCCCGGCAACCAACATAGGTTCCATTTAACTTGTGTATGGTGCTAATTCCTGCAGTTATTTTTTAACTGAGAGATAAGGGAGTAAATTGCAGTGGCTATTTTTCAGCGCTTGGGTTTATTCCCAAGCGCTTTTTATTTATCCGGATAAACAAAGGACATGTGGAGGTAGCTTAATGATTCAAATTAAAGGCTTAAGCAAAAGTTTTAATGAAACAGAAGTACTTAAAGATATTAAATTAAATATTGAAGAAGGACAAATTTATGGTCTTATAGGCCACTCTGGGGCAGGGAAATCTACTCTATTAAGATGCATCAATGGATTAGAAACTTATGACTCTGGAAGTTTAACAGTTATGGGACAAGAAGTTTCAGAACTTTCAACTAAGGAAATTAGGGAATTTAGAAAAAATTTGGGGATGATATTTCAAAATTTCAATTTGTTACAAACAAAAAATGTATTTGACAATGTAGCACTTCCTTTAGAAGTTTGGGGATACAGTAAGGCAGATATTAAAGAAAAGGTATATAAACTATTAGATTTAGTAGGGCTTAGAGAAAAAGAAAAGAGTAAGCCATCTCAATTAAGCGGGGGGCAAAAACAAAGAGTTGCAATAGCAAGAGCATTGGTTTTAGATCCTAAGATATTATTATGTGATGAGGCAACATCAGCACTAGATCCTAAGATGACAAAGGATATTCTATCTTTATTATTAAAAATTAATAAAGAATTAGGCATCACAATAGTAGTAGTTACTCACCAAATGGAAGTAGTTAAAGAAATATGTGAAAAAGTTGCGCTTCTAGAAGGTGGAGTAATTAGGGCAGAAGGAAATGCAGAAGAACTATTCTTAAGACCAGGACTAAGTTTAAAGAAATTCTTAGGAGAAGAAGAAGAGGAAACTCTTCCGGAAGTTGGTGTAAATATCAGACTATTCTTCCCAAGAGATTTAAGTGAGAATTCATTAATTACTAAGATGGCAAGAGAACTTAATATAGACTTTTCTATAGTATGGGGCAAACTTGAAAAATTTAGAGATGATGTGTTAGGTAGCTTAGTTATAAATGTAAATAGTGAATATAAAGAAAAAGTAGTTGAATACTTAAAGAATGAAAATATCAGCTGGGAGGTGCTATAAATGTGGGAAAGTATATTATTGCCGGCAATTGAAGAGACACTTATAATGACGTTTTTTTCTACATTATTTGCTATAATAATTGGATTTATTCCAGCAATTATAATGATAATTACTGCACCTGATGGATTAAAGCCTAATAAGGTTTTATATAGTATATTAGACGGAATAATTAACATATTAAGAAGTTTACCATTTATTATTTTAATGGTAGTTCTAGTTCCTTTTACTAGAACAATAGTTGGGACAACTATAGGCATTAAGGGGGCTATTGTTCCATTAACTATATCAGCAGCACCATTTGTTGCAAGGGTTATTGAGTCAGCACTTAGAGAGGTTGATAAAGGAGTAATTGAAGCAGCAAGATCTTTTGGGGCAAGTAATACTCAAATAATTTTCAAGGTAATGCTTAAAGAAGCTATGCCAAGTATAATTTTAGGTATCACTTTAACGATTATAAGCATCGTAGGATACTCTGCAATGGCAGGTGCAATAGGAGGCGGAGGCCTAGGAAGTGCAGCTATTAATTATGGATATAATAGATTTGATAATCAGATAATGTTTTATACAGTAGTGGTATTAATTGTATTTGTTCAAGTATTACAAAGCCTAGGTAATTTTATTTATAAGAAACAGGTAAAATAGATATATTAATTATAAAAACAGGGAGGACTTATTATGAAAAAAAGAGGATTATTATCATTAGTATTAGTAGGAGCGTTAGCTCTAAGCTTAGCAGCTTGTGGAAAAAAAGCTGATGATAAAACTATAACAATAGGAGTTACACCAAAACCACATGCAGAAATAGTGAATGCTATTAAGCCATTAGTTGAAAAACAAGGATACACTTTAAAAGTTGTTGAATTTAATGATTATAATACACCAAATACAGCACTTAATGATAAGGAATTAGACGCAAACTTCTTCCAGCATCAACCATATTTAGATGAAGTAATGAAGAATAAAGGATATAAGTTAGCAACAGTAACTAAAGTTCATAGTGAATTAATGGCCTTATATTCTAAAAAAGCTAAATCAATAAATGATTTAAAAGATGGAGCGACTATAGCTATTCCAAATGATGCTACAAATGGAGCAAGAGCATTGAAATTACTAGCAGCTAACAACTTAATCAAAGTTAAAGATGGAGAATTAATTTCATCAAAAGATGTTACAGAAAATCCAAAGAACTTCAAGTTTAAAGAATTAGATGCAGCTCAATTACCAAGAACATTAGATGATGTAGATGCAGCTGTTATAAATGCAAACTATGCTTTAGATGCAGGATTAAATCCAACTGATAATGGATTGATAGCTGAAAAATCAGATTCAGAATTTGCTCAAAAGTATGCAAATATTTTAGTTGTAAGACAAGGTGATGAAAATAGTGATAAAATAAAAGTATTAAAAGATGCACTTAACTCACCAGAAGCTAAGAAATTTATTGAAGATAAATATAAGGGTGCAGTAATCCCTATGTTTTAATTAGAACATAATAGTAGCAGAGACAAATTGTCTCTGCTATTTATTTGCAAATATTTCACAGTGAAGATAAATAAAAAATTATAAAATTTACATTTATTTAAACTTTTTGTAATTTGCTAATTAGAGGGTTTTGTAGTATATTTAAAGAATGTAAAATAGTAGGGAGGTAGCTACATTGAGTATTAATGAAGAAAAAGTTGAAGAGGTAATAGAGGACATAGCAAAGGATTCTAAGGAAAAAACTGAAGTAAAATCAGAAAATAATATAGAGAATAAAACAACAAATAAGGAGTTTTTAGATATGATGAATTCTGATAAACAAGTTCAGAAAAAAATAGGTATTTTCGGAAGATTGATTATATCAATAGCTGATCAGACTATTGTTGCCTTTGCAGCATTTGTTTTGTTTTATTTAGTTAAATTTATATTAATGCCATTAGGATATGCGATAATTGATACTCTAGGTATATATTTCTTTGCTTATATCGCAAGTAGTATATTGTATTTTACAATTGTAAAAAGTATTTATGGAAAAACAATTGGGGAAAAAGCCTTAAATCAATAGGCTTTTTACATAACAATTGTTAATTATATATTTAAGAATAAACAGAGGAGGAAGCTTCTAACTCATGAAAAAAGGAAATGAGATAACCTTAAAAATTGAAAAAACTGAATTTCCTTCAAAGGGTATTGCTCACGTGGATGGACTTATAGTATATTCTAAAAATTCATATCCAGGACAGCTTATTAAAGGAAAAGTAACCAAGAAGAAAAAAGATTATGCAGAAATAAAGCCTTTGGAGATTATAGAAAGAGCTGAATATGAGGTAGATGCTAGATGCCCTATATTTGGAAGATGTGGTGGATGTTCATCTCAAACGCTTCCGTATAACAAGCAATTAGAACTAAAACGTGATGAGGTTAGAGAACTTTTTGAAAATGCCAATGTAGATACAGGTGAGTTTTTAGGCATTGAAGGAAGTCCAAACCAATGGGAATATAGAAACAAAATGGAGTTTACCTTTGGAGATGAAGTAAAGGGTGGAGAACTAACCCTAGGTATGCATATGAAAGGTAGTCCGTTTAGCATAATAACTGTTGATGAATGTAGAATCGTTCATGAAGATTTCAGAAAAATAATAAAATACACATTAGAGTATTTTAGGGGCAAAGATCTTCCTTATTATAGAGTAATGAAAAGAGAAGGTTACTTAAGACATCTTGTGGTAAGAAGAGCAGCAAAAACTGGAGAAATTATGGTTAATTTAGTAACTACCACACAGATAGATTTTTCATTGGATGAATATCTTGAAGGCTTAAAAGGTCTTTCATATGAAGGAAAATTAACTTCAGTTATTCATACTGAGAATAATTCATTTTCAGATGTAGTATTCCCTGAGAAGGTAAACCTTCTTTATGGAAGAGATTATATTATGGAAGAACTTTTAGGATTAAAGTTTAAGATATCACCATTCTCTTTCTTCCAAACAAACACAGAAGGAGCAGAAAAGCTTTATTCAATAGTAAGAGATTTCATGGGAGATGGAGAAAATAAGGTTGTATTTGATTTATATTGTGGAACAGGTACAATAGGACAAATAACAGCTCCAAAAGCTAAAAAGGTAGTAGGAATTGAACTTATTGAAGAGGCAGTTGAGGCTGCAAATGAAAATGCTAAATTAAATGGATTAAACAATTGTGAATTTATAGCTGGGGATATTGCTAAGGTAATAACTGAAGTGAAAGATAAGCCAGATATAATAATATTGGATCCACCAAGAAGCGGGGTACATCCTACGGCAATGAAGTACGTTATAGCCTTTAATGTAAAAGACATAATATATGTAAGCTGCAATCCTAAGTCTTTAGTTGAAGATTTAAAAGTATTAACTGCAGCAGGCTATAAGATAGAAAAAACACTTTGTAAGGATATGTTTCCTAACACACCTCATTGTGAAACAGTAGTGAAATTAAGTAAGTAATAGTCTCATTCTTGAAATGTAGATTAACCTAAAATAGACGAAGTGCCAACATTTTGCCGACGCTGAAATTAAAGCGTCGGCAATTTTTATATTAACTGATTTAGATAAAATTATTACTTTTTCCAGTGCTTTTTCAATCCTGTAGAAAAATATTATTAATAGTTGTTTATAGAAACCACCTTTCTTTTGTAAATTTTGCGTGCAAACTAATTTTACAAAAGAAAAGTGGTTTTTTATATTTCTTGATACAAATTGTTGTTAAGTTACTTACTCCCAGTTATTTGGCCATTGGTTACAGTTACCAAACCCACAACGGACTTTCACTGTGCCCATGCGGGCATACAAAAAGAAAGCGGATTATTCATTAATAATCCGCTTTAAAGGATAATATTGATTATGATTCAATAAAATTTTGTTGCCATAGGTTTTAATGCTTTACTTCCCATATAGTGCGTCTAACTTTAGATAAAGCATCTTTTGATTTTTCTTTATTCATAAACATCAAAATTACATAGAGTGAATCTAGAATGCTCAATTGAGATATACGTGAAGATAAGGCTTCTGAATGAAATTCGATTTCTTCAGATATAGAAATAAAAACGATATCACCTATCTTAGCTAGAGGAGAAGATGCATGGCTAGTGATAACAATTACATTTGCACCAGATTTTTTTGCTGTTTCAGCAATTTTGATAGTTTCTTTTGATTTTCCAGTATGTGAGATACAAATTGCACAATCCTGTGGTGTTAATAAAGATGCTTCCATAAGTTGCATATGATAATCAATACAATGACGTACACGAGTTGGAGAACGTAAAAATTTATGATATGCATCTTCTGCAAGTATTCCTGATCCACCGACACCAAAAAAATATAGTAGATTTGAATTTGATATAATTTCAGCAGCTTTTTTCAAATCGTCTAACCGTAATATCTTCTTAGTATTGGTTAGGGTTTTAATGTTTGAATCAAAGACTTTTTGAGCCATAGTCAATTCATTATCATCAATTTCAATGTTTTCATGAATTGATGTAGTTGAAAAATTATTTTCTTCAATTAAGATAGCCATCTTTAACTCTTTAAAGCCAGAATAACCTAGCTTTTTAGCGAATTGAAATAAAGTAGAGCCTGCAACATCGAGTTCATCAGATAAATAGCTGATAGAATTGTGAGCCACAGAAATAGGATTTTCAAGTATATAGTCTGCAATATTTTGTTCTTTAGCACTTAATCCATTGTATAACGATTTAATTTTAAGTCTAACAGATACATCCATATTGGTCCTCCTTTTTATAAACGATGTATTGTAACTTTAAAAACAATAAAAAGTTTTCGGTGTAATACATATTTAAATAGTAATATATTTATAAATCAAATCTATAAAAGAAAATAATAGATAGAGTCTTTTGTTTATATGTCAGATAAATAATTGAGTCTAATAATGTATGAAAAGTGATTAAATTGTTAAAAATAGTTTTTTTATAAGTATATCAAATAGTAATTTTAAGTCAATATCTTGGATAGAACAAGTCAAACTTAGTTTTACTTAATATTCCTGCCACTTTATTATAAATATCACAGTATTTATCAAATTGCAAGTGGGGAATAGAAATAGAAATACAAGAAAAGTACAATTCCTAAAAAAATTTTTTCGATAAATATATTTACAAAAAAAATTTTTTTTGATAATATAAAATATGAAGAGGAGGGATTATATGAAAATAGCTATTATAGGTCTTGGTAAGATGGGTTTAAACATAGCATGTAATTTAAAGAGTCATAATTATGATGTTATGGGATTTGATTTATCCGATAAAGCAAAAGAAGATGCTGAAAAGGCAGGTATCAAAACATTTGATAATTTAGAGAAAATGATTACTTCATTTACTGAAAAGAGAGTTATCTGGTCTATGTTACCTGCTGGAGAAATTACGGAATCTGTATTGAATCAATTGTTGAAGTTACTTTCTCCAAATGACATTGTCATTGAAGGTGGAAATTCAAATTTTAATGAATCAATACGACGTGCAAAGACTTTTAAAGAGAAAGAAGTATATTATTTTGATTGTGGAACATCAGGTGGAACTTCTGGAGCACTCGGTGGTGCATGTACGATGATTGGTGGAGATCCTGAAGTATTTAAGTATATAGAACCAATTTTCAAAGATATATCAGTTGAAAATGGTTACTTATATACTGGCCAATCTGGAAGTGGTCATTTTTTAAAAATGATCCATAATGGAATCGAATACGGAATGATGCAAGCAATCGGTGAAGGTTTTCAAATTGTTAAAGAAAGTGAATTTGATTATGATCTAGCTGATGTTGCGAGGGTTTGGAACAACGGATCGGTTATTCGAGGTTGGTTGATGGAAATTGCTGAATCACAATTTAAAGCTAGTCTAAATTTAGAAGACTATAGAGGAGTTGTTGCTGCATCTGGAGAAGCGAAATGGACTATTGAAACTGCTTTGGATATGGGAATTGCAGTACCAACAATTGCTTTGAGTTTATTTATGCGTAATTTGTCTCAGGAAGATGATAGTTTTTCTGCTAAGGTGGTTTCGGCTTTACGAAACGGATTTGGCGGACATGCTGTTGTAAAGAAGGAAAAGTAGATATGAAAGAATATAAGATAGCCATTGTTAATTCAAGTAGTTTTGGAAAGGTATTCCCTGAACACATTAATCGTTTGAAGAAAATAGGATCTGTTGATTATTTTCAAGTTGATAATGAAATGCATGGAAAAGAACTTGCTAAATTATTAAATGGATACAATATTATCATTGCAAGTGTAACCCCATTTTTTACTAAAGAGTTTTTTGATTATAAAGATGAGCTTTTGATGATTACGCGTCATGGAATTGGATACAACAATATTGATATTGATGCAGCAAAAGAACATGACACTGTTGTTGCAATAGTTCCAGCTTTAGTAGAACGAGACGCAGTCGCAGAAAACAACATTACAAATTTGTTAGCTGTATTAAGAAAGACTGTAGAATCTAGTAATAGAGTTAAAGCGGATTGTTGGGAAGATAGAGCTAAATTTGTTGGACATACACTTTTAAATAAAAAAGTAGGTGTTATTGGGGTTGGGAATACTGGAAGTTGTGTAGTAGAGATTGTTAGAAATGGTTTTCGATGTAATGTTTTGGCCTATGACCCATACAAGTCAGACTTATATTTACAGACTTATGGAGCAAAAAAAGTTGAAATAGATGAATTGTTGACTTCCTCTGATATTATTTGTCTTTGTGCAAACTTAACTGAAGAAAATTATCATATGATATCTAAAAACGAAATAGAAAAAATGAAAGACGGTGTTTATATATCGAATAGTGCGAGAGGCGCATTATTGGATGAAAATGCGGTTGTTGAGGGATTGAAATCTGGAAAGATTGCTGGTTTTGCGACAGATGTTTTAGAAGAAGAGCCAGGAAGAAAGAGTCACCCATATTTAGCTTTTGATAATGTTGTAATGACTCCTCATACGTCAGCTTATACTATGGAATGTCTAGAGCAAATGGGAAATAAATGTGTAACAGATGTGGAACAAATAGTTCAAGGTGTTTTACCGGAAAGGGCAATTCAGCCAATAAGTAAATTTATCAAAGAATAGGGGAGATCAAGATGTTGACAGATTTAAAGGTTAAAGTTGGTCCTGAGTTCTATAGGTATCATGAAGGTGCAATTGATTTTATTCCGGAATTATTAAAAGAACACAAATCAAAGAATATCTTGATTGTACATGGAACAATTTCTTGGGAAAAAGCTAAGCTTAAAATGAAGTTTTTAGAAACGATAGAGCAAAAAGTTTTCTATCATCAATATACAGGTGAGTGTAGCTATTATGGTGCAGATTTAATTGCACAAATAGTTGAAGAAAATGATATCGATTTTATTATTGGAGTTGGTGGCGGAAAGCTTGTAGATCTCGTTGGATATGCTGCTCATATTTGTAATGTTAAATATGGTGTCGTTCCAACATTGGTTAGTAATTGTGCACCATGGACACCTTTATCTGTTATGTATAAAGAGAGTGGAGAATCAGAAGGAAAAACTGAGCATTATATGAGGCAGGCCGTTTTCTTAATAACAGATCCGTATTTAGTGATTGATTCCCCAGTACGTTACTTCATTGCAGGTTTGGCAGATACAATTGCAAAGTGGTATGAATCAGATTCAATTTTAGCTCAAGAACATTTACAGAACGAACCTTTTTTGAAATTAGCAAGTTATACTGCAAAGTTATGTAATGAATCAATTGTAAAACAATCGGCTAAAGCAATGAAAGATATGGAGAATAAAGTAGTTTCGGAAGAATTTGTACATTTATCTGAAATTGTGATAGCAGTTGCAGGTTTATGTGGAGGATTTGGAGATAAATATGCCCGTAATGCCGCAGCACATGCAATGCATGATGCAATCGCTAAGTATATTCCGGAAAGCCATTCATATCTTCATGGCGAAAAAGTAGCTTATGGGGTTTTATATCAGTTGGCTCTAGAAGGCAGGTGGGCGACGATTGATTCCTTAATGCCTTTCTATTCAGATTTGAAACTGCCTGTGTCTCTACATTATATGGGATTGTATCCAGAAGATGAAAAAGTTCTTGATGATATAGTTGGTTTTATTAATTCAAAAGAAAAAGTTCATTTGATTCCCATTTTAATTACGCCAGAGATTTTGAAAAAAACAATTTTTGATTTAGAAAAATATATAGAAGAGAGGTAGAAGAAGAGTAATGGAAACTTTAAGTGTATTACAGAGTTTTTTAATCGCTTTATGGGTTGGAGCGGTTATGTCAAGATGGCTAGGTGGAGGAGCTACATTAACGCTTCGATTTTCACCATTAATGACTGGTTTGATTGTTGGTATTGTTATGGGAAATGTCGGCCAGGCAATGATTGTTACAGCAGCGTTACAATTGATTTACATGGGTGTTTTCTCTCCAGGAGGATCCATGCCATCAGAACCATCTATTGCAGCAGCTATTGCAGTACCAGTTGCTTTATTAGGAAATTTAAAGCCTGAAGCAGCTATTGCTGTGGCCGTACCAGTTGGTTTGTTAGGAAGTTATTTATATCAATTCCGTTTTTTTATCAATACATTCTTAGGTAAATATACAGATAAAGCTGTAGAAGATTTAAATGATGGAGCTATTAAACGTTCAATCATTGTTTTACCTACAGTTGCATCATTTCTTCTATTTGTACCATTGGTATTTGTAGCCTTATATTTTGGGGCACCAATGATTGCAGATGTAATCAATGCTTTGAAAGGAACGTATGTTATTCACATCCTTGATGTTGTTGGTGGTGGATTGGCTGCTATTGGTATTGCCACAACAGTTTATGTAATTGGACGTAAAGATTACTTAGTATTCTTTTTATTGGCATATTTCATGAGTGTTTCATTAAAGTCATTGAATATTACAATGGTAACTTATGCTGTGTTTGGTGTAGTGATAGCTTTAATTTTCAGCATGTCTCAAAAAGGAAAGAATATTCCTATTGCAGCTACTACTAAGGCTACAGAGATATTAGATGAAGATGATTACGATGATGGGTTTTAAGGGGAGGATAAAATGAGCGAAAATGTAAAAAGAGCTGTTGCAGCTCCAGAAGAGATTACAAAAAAGGATGTTACTAAAGCATATTTAAGATGGCATCTTGCAAATGAAATTCCACATTCATTTGAAAGATATCTTGCATCTTCTTTATTGTATGCAATGATGCCAATTTTAAGAAAACTATACAAAGATGATGATGCATTAAAAGCTGCTTATAAAAGACAACTATTATTTTTCAATACTCAGTTAACCTGGGGTGGTGGAGTTATTACTGGTTTAATGGCTTCTATGGAATCACAACGTGCAAAAGAAGAATATGAAAAATCAGAAATAACAATGAAAGACGATTTGATGTATAACACAAAAGCTGGTTTGATGGGTGCACTTGCCGGAATTGGTGATGCAATTGACTCAGGGACTGTACAATATATATTTATTGCCATAGCTGTTCCTTGGGCTCAGCAAGGTAGTGCATTAGGAGCGTTGTTCCCATTCGTTTGTTTTGCAATTTATCAGGTCTTATTAGGTATATTCTTTTCTCGTCAAGCATTCAATATGGGACGTAACGCAACAGGATTGATGGCAAGTACAGGCGTTCAAACTGCAATCGATACTTTATCTGTTTTAGGTATATATATGATGGGAATCTTAGCAGGTAACTATGTAAAAGTTAGTTCAACTTTAAACTTTGTAATTTCAGGAAAGAAATTCGTTATCCAAAGTATTTTAGATTCTATTGTTCCAGGTATTTTACCGTTGGCAGTAGTTATGGGAGTTTATTGGTTCTACAATAAAAAAGGTTTAAAAGTTACAAAAGCATTATTATTGTTAACATTAATTTTAATTGTTTTAGCTGGTGTTGGAATTCTATAAAGTAAAAAGGAGATTTGAAAAATGGGTGTTATAAATTTAGCAAGAGTAGATGAACGTTTAATTCATGGGCAAGTTATGGTGACTCTTTCACAGAAGAGCGGGGTAAATTCAATCTTTGTAGTGGATGAAGTTGTAGCAAACGACAAGTTCATGAGAGAGTTATATAAAAATGCAGGTAGCCGTACTGGGCAAAAAACAATAGTAATTACGCCAGAGAAAGCTAAATTTTATTGGGATGAATATCAGTTCAAAGATTATAATTGTATCTTGATAGCAAAAACTGTAAAGGTTATGTATGACTTAGTTAAGCATGGAATACCAATGAAAGAGTTGAATATCGGAGGTATTGCACAAAAAGATGCAAGTAAAGATTTACTAGTTACAAAATCTGTTTATATGAACAAAGAGGATGTGGATAGATTAGTAGAAATGAAACAGAAATATGGAGTAGAGAATATCTATTTCCAAGCCACTCCTTCTGCTCCTAAAACAGAGTTGAAAGATGTTGTTAGTAAATTTAAATAATTGTTTTTAAATAAAAGATGATTATTTTCCCTATTATAAAAATTGGAGGTTTATCATGGATGATATTTTTAACGATAGATTAGCTAGGTATTCCTTTATGTATCGCTCACGGAATAGCAATAATGAGAAAACTAGATTTTTGAAGGCGCTTGTAACAGATATATCACAAGTGCGAAAAGATATTTCCGTAATCGAATATAGGAATCAAAAAAAAGACAGTGCACGAAATGTGTATGTTGGAGATATTGAAAAGGCAGATCAAATCGTTTGCACTTACTATGATACACCTCCAGCCCATTTAGGAGATTATGTATTGTTTGATCGAAAAAAACAAGAAAAACAAACTACAAAAGCTAGTATTTACGCATCTCTAATTTGGGCTTTATTGGGTATTTTAGGAACACTTTTATACATGAAATTGGTTTCCGCACCATTTGTTTTATTTTCTGTGCAAACAGTATGTCTTGCACTAATATATGGCGGGTATTTTATAATTTTATCAAAGTTATCAAAAGGTACGTGGAATCGAAAAAATTTAATTAGAAATACATCTTCAATACTTTGCTTGCTACAGATGTTAACAGAGAATCAAAAACAAAAAAAAGTGGCTTATGCATTTATTGATGAAGGTTGTTATGGTGAACGAGGATTAGATGTCTTAATTAGTTCTGTAAAAAAGAATGCAAAGGTTTATTACTTAGATTCTATTGGAGCAGATGCCACTTTAAATGTAATGGGTCCACAATTTAAAGAAGAGCTTGCTGAATCTAAAAAACTCCGATATGTATCACCTAAGGATAAAATCAATTACTTATTTTCTGCGGATATGAATCAAAATAATGAGTTTTATTTAGATAAGTCAAAATTAAATAAGAAAAATTTAAATTATAACCATTTTACTCAAGCAATAGAATTGTTAAATCAAAATATAAAAGGAGATTAAGTTATGTTAGGAATTGTAATCGCCACACATGGTACTTTAAGCAATGGTATCAAAGACGCAGCTGAAGTTATTATGGGAAATACAGAAAATATAAATACTGTAAACTTGAATGCAGGAGATGATGTTGAGAAACTTGGTAAGAAGATAAATAACGCTATTTTAGAAGTAAATCAAGGTGATGGTGTTGTGGTATTGGTTGATTTAGTGAGTGCAAGCCCATATAACCAATCAGTCCTTGTTACAAATCAGTTAGATCCAGAACTAAAAGATAAGGTTTATATTATTGGTGGAGTTAACTTACCAATGTTATTGGAAATAATCAATCATCAAATTTTAGGGACACAAATTGAAATAGTTGCAAAATCAGCAGCAGAACAAGCAAAAGAATGTATTAGCTCATGGCATGTTCCTGTTGATGTAGATGATAATGAGGTTGACGAAGATGATGATTTTTGATGGAGGGATAAAATGAAGTGGGGATTCAGATGGTATGGAGCGAAAGACTCTATTCCTTTAAAACATTTTAGACAAGTTCCAGGAACAGATGGTGTTGTAGGGACCTTATTAAATAAGTTACCTGGAGATGTTTGGGAAATTGATGAAATTAAAGAATTTAAGGCTTCAATTGAAAAAGAAGGATTGGAGTTACTTGGTATTGAAAGTGTTGCAGTTCATGATGCAATTAAAGCAAGAACAAAAGATTGTGATCATTATATTGATAACTATATTCAAACAATTAGAAATTTAGCAGCATGTGATATTCATTTAGTATGTTATAGTTTTAAACCGATTTTTGGATGGGCTAAGACAAATTTAAAATATGAAAATCCAGATGGTAGTTATTCATTGTTGTTTGATCAGTCTGTTGTAGAACATATGGATGCGAGTGAGATGTTCCAGCTTATAAATAGCCAATCTAATGGGTTTAAATTACCTGGATGGGAAGAAGAACGTCTTAAAAAGTTTAATGATTTGATGGAAATGTATGAAAATATTACAGAAGAAGATTTATTTGACAATCTTGCATACTTTCTAAAAAAAGTTATTCCTGTTTGTGAGGAAGTTGATGTGAAAATGGGGATTCATCCGGATGATCCACCATGGGAAATCTTTAATCTTCCAAGGGTAACAAAAAATTTAGAGGATTATAAAAGAATAATAAATATTATTGATTCCCCTTATAATGGTGTAACACTTTGTACAGGATCGTTAGGAGCAAATCCAGAAACGGATTTAGTCAAAGTCATACATGAATTAGGACATAGAATTCAATTTGTACATTTAAGAAATGTTGAATTTTTGGGAAAACAAAAGTTTAGGGAATCTGCTCATTTGAGTATTGATGGATCATTGGATATGTATGAACTTATGAAGGCACTTATAGATGTTAATTTTGATGGTGTCATCCGTCCAGATCATGGTCGTTCAATTTGGGATGAAATAGCAATGCCCGGGTATGGTTTATATGATCGTGCTTTAGGTTTTACATATTTAAGAGGATTGTATGAAGCTATCACAAAATCTCAAAAAGAAAATGGATTGGAGCAAAAATAATGAGTGTAAATGTAGATTTATATAAAAAATTAGGAGAAATAAAGTTATTACCGCTTTATACTGCTACTGACTTGAAGTATTTAGATGATTTGGAAGAGATTCTTTTGCAGAATGATGTACCTTTTATAGAAGTCACATTTAGAAGCGATCTGGCTTTAGAAGCAATTAATAAACTTTCACAATCTGGTAAGTTGATTGTTGGAGCAGGAACTGTACGTACATTAGAACAAGCTAAAAATGCAATTGAAAATGGAGCAAGTTTTATAGTTTCTCCAGCAGTGATTCCAGAGATAATAGAATATTGCATTGAAAACAAAGTTCCAGTTTTTCCTGGAACAGCAACTCCAACTGATATTCAAAAGGTCGTTAGTTATGGACTTCATGTTGTAAAATATTTCCCAGCAGATATTTATGGTGGTTTAAAAGCAATTAAAGCATTAAGTGGACCATTCTATGACGTGAAATTCTTGCCAACAGGAGGAGTTAATGCAGATAACTTTATGGATTATGTTAGCAATGATAATATTTTAGCGGTTGGCGGATCTTTTATTATATCTGAAAAAATGATTAAAGAGGAAGGTAAAGAAAAGACAAGCAACTTGTTAAAATCATTAGCAGATCAAATTAAAGCTTAGTGCAATATGGCACGGCTTTTTTTTGTAAGGAGGATTATGTAATTATGAAAAAACTTGAATTAGTTATATTTGATATGGACGGGTTAATGTTTGATACTGGACAACTAGCATATCGTGCATATTTAGAGAGTGCTAAAGATTTTGATTTTACAGTGAATCATTCCGTATATTACTATTTGACTGGACGTAAAGAACGCGAGATTCGCGAGGGAATGAAAGAATTATACGGAGAGGATGCTCCTGTATCTGAATGGCGAGATAAAATCAATTTAAATAGAGAAAAAATTCTAAGTGATGAGAAACGCGTATACAAGAAAAAAGGTTTACTTGAGTTATTGGAATTTTTGAAGAAAAATCATTATAAAATAGCGTTGGCTTCTTCCACATGCCGAGAGAAAATAGAATACTATTTTAAAATTGAAGATATGCCAGAGGTATTTGATATCATTGTAGCAGGAGATGAAGTACTTACTGGAAAACCAAATCCTGAAATATTTTTAAAGGCTTGTGAAAAAGCAAATGTTGCACCTGAACGTGCTTTAGTATTAGAAGATTCTGTAGCAGGTATTAAAGCTGCTTTGAAAGGAAATATTACGCCTTTTCTAATTCCAGATGACATATCTAACATACAAACGCATAAAGGAAAGCATTCATTATTAAAAAATCCTGAAGAGTTTCTTATTACGAAACCAGAGAATGTAGAAATTTTTAAAGATTTATTAGAAGTTAGAGATTATTTGGAACAATATTTTATGAGAGATTAAGAGCTTCATTAATTAATGGTGGAGATATTACTTAATTCCAGGCATATTTAGGATATATAGTAAAAATACAAAATTTAATATTAGGAGGTATATATTAGTGAATACATTCAAATTAAAAAATGTAGCTAATAACATAAGAGTAAACATTATTAAAGCTGTATCAGCAGCAAAATCAGGGCATCCTGGTGGATCTTTATCAATAGCAGATATCTTAGCAGTTTTATATTTTGAAAAGATGAACATAGATCCAAAGGACCCCAAAAAAGCAGATAGAGATAGATTTGTATTATCCAAAGGTCATTCAGCACCAGCATTATATGCAACACTAGCTGAAAGAGGATTCTTCCCAGAAGAAGAATTAATAACACTAAGAAAATATGGGTCCAAATTACAAGGACATCCAGATATGAAAAAAGTACCTGGAGTAGATATGTCAACAGGATCACTTGGTCAAGGATTATCAGCAGCAAATGGTATGGCGCTAGCTGGAAAGTTAGATAACAGTTCATATAGAGTTTATGTAGTACTTGGAGATGGAGAAGTTCAAGAAGGACAAATATGGGAAGCTGCAATGAGCTCATCTCACTACAAACTTGATAACTTAACAGCATTCCTTGATTTAAATGGCTTACAAATAGATGGATCAAATGAAGAAGTAATGAGCATCAGCCCAATTGACGAAAAGTTTAAAGCATTTGGATGGAATGTATTAACTATAGATGGCCACTGCTTTGAAGAAATAGAAAACGCAATAGATGAAGCAATAGCTACTAAAGGCAAACCAACAATTGTAATTTGTAATACTGCAAAAGGTAAAGGTGTTTCATTTATGGAAAACAATTGTGCATGGCATGGAACAGCTCCAAATGAAGAAGAAACAAAGAAAGCATTAGCTGAATTAGAAGGAGGCGAAAACTAATGGGAGTAGCAACTAGAGAAGCATATGGACAAATATTAAAAGAATTGGCAGAAGACAAAAATGTTGTTGTATTAGAATCAGATTTAGGTAAAGCAACAAAGAGTATTGAATTTAAGAAATATGCACCTGAAAGATATATAGAATTAGGTATAGCAGAATGTAACATGATGGGAACAGCTGCAGGTCTTGCTACATGTGGAAAAATTCCATTTGCAAGTACATTTGCAATGTTTGCAGCAGGAAGAGCATTTGAACAAATTAGAAATTCAATAGCTTATCCTAACTTAAACGTAAAAGTGGTAGCAACTCATGCAGGAATAACAGTTGGGGAAGATGGTGGAAGTCATCAATGTAATGAAGATATATCTTTAATGAGAACTATACCTCATATGGTTGTAATAAATCCATCTGATGCTGAAGAAGCAAGACAGGCAATATTAGCAGCAAAAGAATATTATGGACCAGTATATATAAGACTGGGAAGATCAGCAACTCCAGATATTCATGATGAAAATTATCAATTTAAAATTGGAAAAGGTGAAGTTTTAAATGAAGGTAATGATGTAACAATAATTGCAACAGGGTTAATGGTAGCAAAAGCAATACAAGCTGCTGAAACATTAGAAGAGCAAGGAATCAATGCAACTGTTATAAATATTTCAACTATAAAACCAATTGATAAAGATTTAATTGTTGAGGCTTCAAGGAAAACAGGTAAGGTAGTGACTGTTGAAGAACATAGCATAATAGGTGGATTAGGTTCAGCAGTTGCTGAAGTTTTAATTGAGGAATGTCCGGTAAAAATGAAGAGAATTGGAATAAATGATGAATTCGGAAGCTCGGGAAGTGCTGAAGTTTTATTAGAAAAATATAATTTAACCGCAGAACATATAGTTGATGTAGTAAAGTCATTTTAAGAAAAATCATGAATATCAACAATACTCTATAAATTATTATATTTAATTAAAACAATAGGAGAATACTTGTAATATTCTCCTATTTTTAAAATTTGTTTTAATAAAACATATTGGAATAAATGACGTATCATTCTTAAGTTTATATAAAATTTATTTTAGAGGGGAGTTTTTATTATGCTTCACGAACTTAAAAAATTACAAAGTGGAACGGATATAAGAGGAATAGCAATTGAACATGAGGGAAGAAAAAATCTTACACCTGAATTAGTTAATGTTTTGGGGTTTGGTTTTGTAGAGTGGTTAAAAAAAGTTAAGGGTATAAATAAGAATAATATAATGGTAGCAGTTGGAATGGATTCGAGGCTTTCAGGCCAAGAATTAAAAAAAGCTTTAATAGAAGCTCTAGTTGATTCTGGCTGTAATGTTTATGATTGTGGAATGTGTACAACTCCTGCTATGTTCATGACTACTATCTTAGAAGATTATTCTTGCGATGGATCTATAATGATAACAGCAAGTCATCTTCCTTATTATTATAATGGATTAAAGTTTTTCACTAAAGAAGGTGGATGTGAAAAGGAAGATATAGTAGATATAATAGAATGTTCTAGTTCAATAGAAAAAAATTCTACAACTAAAGGATTAATTAAGGAAGTAGATTTTATTGATGTTTATTCGAGGATATTAGTAGATAATGTAAGAAAAAGTGTAAATTCATCTGAAAATTATGAAAGACCATTAGAAGGGAAGAAAATAATTGTAGATGCAGGAAATGGAGCCGGTGGTTTTTTTGCATATAAGGTTTTAGAAAAATTAGGTGCTGACACTGAAGGAAGCCAATTTACCGAACCAGATGGGAATTTTCCAAATCATATACCTAATCCAGAAAATGAAGAAGCAATGGAATCTATTAAAGAAGCTGTACTTAAAAACAAAGCAGACCTTGGAATAATTTTTGATACAGATGTAGATAGAGCGGCTATAGTGAGCAGAGATGGTAAAGAAATAAATAAAAATGCCCTTATAGCATTAATATCTTCAATAGTGCTTGATGAAAATCCAAATTCAATTATTGTTACTGATTCAGTAACATCTACTGGTCTTGCGGAATTTATAACTAATTTAGGCGGTGTTCACCATAGATTTAAAAGAGGATATAAGAATGTTATAAATGAGTCTAAAAGATTAAACGAAGAAGGAAAAGAAAGCTGTCTAGCAATTGAAACATCAGGTCATGCTGCTTTAAAAGAAAATTATTTCTTAGATGATGGAGCATATTTAATAGCTAAAATATTAGCAAAAATGGCTAAGTTAAAAGAAGAAGGAAAAGAAATATCAAGCCTTATAGATAATCTAAAATACCCTAAAGAAAGCAAAGACATGAGAATAAAAATTGAAAGAGAAGATTTTAGAGAATACGGAGAAATGATACTAGAAGACCTGAGAAAGTATACAGAACATATAGATGGATGGTTAATTGAACCTAAAAATTATGAAGGAATAAAGATAAATTGCGATAAAGAAAATGGTGATGGTTGGTTATTACTAAGATTGTCATTACATGAGCCAGTTTTAGCCTTAAATATAGAATCAGATATTCAAGATGGAATGAAGAAAATTATAGATAAATTAACTCCATTTTTTAATAAGTATAATGAATTAGATATTAAGTAATATTATAAATAATAAAAGTGCTTAGTTTGTTTTCTCTTTTAAAGTTTAAGATATCACCATTCTCTTTCTTCCAAACTAACACAGAAGGAGCAGAAAAGCTTTATTCTATAGTAAGAGATTTTATGGGATATGGAGAAAATAAGATTGTATTTGATCTATATTGTGGTACAGGTATAATAGGGCAAATAACAGCTCCAAAAGCTAAAAAGGTAGTAGGAATTGAACTTATGGAAGAGGCTGTTGAGGCAGCAAATGAAAATGCTAAATTAAATGGATTAAATAATTGTGAATTTATAGCTGGAGATATTGCTAAGGTAATAACTGAAGTGAAAGATAATCCAGATATAATAATTTTGGATTCACCAAGAAGTGGAGTGCATCCTACAGCAATGAAGTATGTTATAGCTTTTAATGTAGAAGACATAATATATGTAAGTTGCAATCCAAAGTCTTTAGGTGAGGATTTAAAAGTGTTAACAGCAGCATGATATAAAATAGAAAAGACACTTTGTAAGGATATGTTTCCTAACACACCTCATTGTGAGAAAGTAGTAAAGCCTATTAAGCAATAGACACATTTTCGGAATATAGCTAAAATAAATATAAGTGATTTGTCAACATTTTGCCGACGCTGAATTAAAGCATTGGCAATTTTTATAATATCTCATTCTCGAGAATAGTAACAGTATTACAGGACATTTTTACAAATTCTATCAGATTTTCTTTTATTAATTGATAAGAATACAGCATTTATAAATGTGCCACTCAATATTATTAAATTCATTTATATAAAGCGTGCTTATTTTTAAAGAATTAATAATCAGGCGAAGATCTCATTTAGTAAATAATTTATACAACTAAAGAATGAGCTATCGCCAATGGATTTTAATCCACTAATGCGACAGCACTTAGAATCTCTATTTTAATTTTTGAATAGGATTTACTTACTAAACCATGCTTTACTAAGTAAATTAATACCTTCAGCAATCTCACTGTCAGTCATACCACCGAAACCAAGAAAAACCATATTATTAGTATACTTATCTTTACGTAACCAATATGTAGATACAGGAGAAACTAAAACACCATATTCTTTAGCTTTTTCTATTAGCTCTTCTTCAGATAATCCATTATTTACTTCTAGTAAGATGTGCAGACCTGCATTTTTACCGTGAATTATAACATTGCCTCCCATAAATTTATGAATAGCGTTGATTAACGTATCATGTCTTCTTTTGTTCAGAAGAGATATTTTACGCAGATGACTATCCCAATGTCCTAAATGCATAAATTGTTGAATTATTTTTTGTTCAACTATTGGAACAGAGGTTTGGTAGCTACTAAAAAAATTATCATATATTTCTAGCAATGATTGGGGTAAAACCATATAATTCAATCGCAAGCTTGGGGACAAAGACTTTGAAAAAGTACCAATATATATAACATAGCCATTTGAATCAATACCTTGTATTGAAGGTATTGGCCTTGAATTGTAACGAAGTTCACTATCATAATCATCTTCAATTATAATTCCATTTTCTTTTCTAGCCCAATCCAATAATTGTAATCTTTTTTGAATTGGCATCACTGATCCTGTCGGAAATTGATGTGAGGGGGTTACATACACTATCTTTGTAGAATTATTTTCCAACTCGGTAATACTTATTCCATCCTTGTCTAAGCTAATTGGAACAACATCATATCCGTTATTGTTAAAAATCTTTCTTGCACCAATGTAGCCAGGATCTTCTAAAGCAACTTTAGAAAAATTGTTTCGGAACATCTGGCATAGTAAACTTAAACACTGCTCGAAGCCTGAAGTAATAATGATCTGTTCTGAGGTACATGATACACCCCTTGACTTATTTAAATAAGCCATTATTTCTATTCGTAATTCTTTTTCGCCTTTACTGCTAGTATAGGATGTCATAACCTCAGCATCTATAGAGGCCAAGCATTTATTTGATATCCTCCTCCATAAGCGCAAAGGAAAATCAGAAGCATTTAATTTTCCATATTTGAAATTATACTTATAATTATTATCAGTATCCATCTTAGGTAATGTAGTTTTTTTATACTTCTCAATATTGACAGAGTTATCTCTCTTTAACTTAGTGATTAACACACTATCTAGTTTTTCAACTACGAATCCGCTACCTGCTTTACTTGTGACATATCCTTCAGAAGAAAGTTGTAGATAAGCACTTTCTACTGTATTTCTACTGACATTTAATGTTGTTGCAAGCGTTCGTGTCGAATATAGCTTAGTGCCTTCTGAAAGCTTTCCTGAAATTATCTCTTCTTTTAACTGCTCATAAATTTGCAAATATAGTGGAACTCTTGAATCGTTATTTAGAACAATCATTAAAAAACACTCTCCTTTTAAACTGTATCCCATAAAATAAAAAGAATTGGCACTTTTGATGAGTACACATTGATTGTATAATTGTCTTATAGAAAAGTCAACGTACACAGATTACGACTTTTTTAAAATATTAAAATAACTAAATTTGTAGAATTATAGAGGAGGAATTTAAATGTTAAATGAAAAATTGCTTGAAGTTATATCACATGAAGGAGTAGTAGCTATAGTATCTTGTAGTAACAATGAGGCACATGTAGTTAATACCTGGCATTCATTTCTTAATGTAACTGAAGATGGTAGGATATTATTACCTGCAGGAGGCATGAGAAGAACTCAAAAAAATATAGAAGCAAATAATAAAGTTAAGGTTACTGTAGGTAGCAAAGAGGTTATGGGACATCAACATCCAGGAGCAGGATTTTTAATAGAAGGAACTGCAAAATTCCTTGAAGAGGGTCCAGACTTTGATATGGTGAAGAAAAAGTTCCCTTTTTTAAGTAGAGTATTAGAGATAACAGTTGCATCTGCTAAGCAAACAATATAGTTATAATATAACTCAATTTTTGAAAAGAGTACTTTATATTAGTGAAATAGCTAAAGAAGTACTCTTTTATGTTATTCATTTTTAATATTTTCAACTTTACTAGGATAGTAGGGGAATCTGCGTCATGCAATTAAAAGTAAATATTGTAGGAAACCTAAAATAAAAATATAGCATATTCTAATTTAAGTAATTAAAGAATTTGAAAATGTACACATATAAACCTTTTACGACTGGTACCATAAGAAATGTAAAAATCGATATTTTTAATAATATCAGTTTAAAATTATAAATTAAACATTAAAATTAAATAAATGGAGGAATAAAATGATCGAGGACTTAATAACAATTAAAGAATTAACAGAAGAGGAGCAGTGGACAGATGCTTTTTTAGTAATGAAACAATTACTAACTGATTTAGATGAGAAAAAATATTTACAACTTATAAAAGAGATGCACAAGGAAGGATATAAAATGTTTGCCCTACTTGAAAAAGGAAAAATTGTTGCAGTTACAGGTGTAATCCAGCTTACAAACTTATATTATGGAAAACATATCTGGGTTTATGACTTAATCACCGATGAAAGTAAAAGGTCAAAAGGATATGGGGAAAAACTTTTATTACATGTACAAACATGGGGTAAGGAAAATGGATGTGGGATAGTAGCACTTTCTTCTGGCTTTTCAAGAGTTGATGCACATAGATTTTATGAAGATAAGATGGGATATACTAAATCAAGTTATGTTTTTAGAAGACAAGTACAATAATTACCTGTCTTAGTATATAATAAAGCTACTGTATAATAGAATTTTGCTTCGCGATATTCTTAAAGGATGTAATAAAAATATAGCGTAATGATTATATAATTTTATTAAGTTTAATTAAGGTATATAACATGAAATTAAAATATATGTTATTATAACAATCTTTTTTATGAAATGCTAACAATAATGCAATTTGAATTGCGCTATTTATGATTGGAATGTAGTTAAATACTATTAATGGAATTGATAATTTGTTGAATGAGCGGAGAGTAAAATAATTAAATTAGTTCTTATATTAGGGATAAATAAAAGTAAATAATAAAGTACACTAAGTGAAAACTTGGTAGAAATATTCAACACACACCTCATTGTGAGACAGTTATGAAGTTAAGTAAATAAAGATCCATAAGCTAATTTATAGAATTTTAGCTTAATGTAAACATTTATCTTATTAATAAGATGAATGTTTTTTTATATATTTAATTGTATTATAGCGTTAAATAATTGTTATTTATGGATAAATATTTCTATACATTGGTGAAATAAGGTATAATAATATTTGTAAAAAATATACGGACAAACTTTAAGATTTTACTTTTATAAATAAAATTGTTTCTTTTGAGGTGAAGACGTGAAAAAGAAAAAAGTACCTAAAACTATTCCAGGCATAATAAAAGTAATAAATGAATCAAATGATATGAATACCATAGAGAGAATGGAGAACTATATAGGTTGCTACTATGGGATACCTGTATTACTAATTGGCGCAATAACTAATTATATACTTCATCATGAACTAAAAAGTGCTGTAGTAGACAGTATAATATTATTAGTATTATGCTTTTGCTTCATTATTACACAATATTTAAAGATAAAAACTAGAATTATTACTCATTGGATATCACTATTGTTTTCACTGGTGTTAATTTTTATAGCCATAAGAATTTATAAATATATTGGACCAGCTATATGGACTATAGCATTTATAAATATAATTATATCATCACTTAGAATTACAAGAGTTATGCTAAACTATTCTATTATTTCAACATTTTTGGTATGTATGTATTATTCTTTAGTACTTTCGAACACACCTTTTGAATTTGGTGTGACATATATAATAGTTCAAATAATATTATTTGCTTTAATTTTAGTTATAGCGCCAGTCGTACATCTAATCAATCAGGCACATTATGATAGAATAAATAAAATGTATATGACAGAAGTAAAGCAAAGGGAAGAACTAGAGAAAATGTATGATGATATTGCTGTTACTCATGCGGAACTCAGTTCTAGATACAACGAATTAAATGATAAAAACAATAAACTAAAGCTTAATGAGGAAAAGTTATATCGAATGGCTCATTTTGATATGGTAACTGAATTGCCAAATAGAAAGACAATTATGGACAAGATTAATGAACTTATAGAAACATTTCAGAATACTTTAGCTTCTTTTTATGTAATTTTCATAGATATTGATTCATTTAAAAAAATAAATGATACAATGGGACATCATGTAGGTGATATGTTTATAAAATTAGCAGCAAATCGTCTTAAAAAATCTATTAATGAGGAAGATTTAATAGGAAGACTTGGAGGAGATGAGTTTGCTTTAATAATTCAAAGGAATTTAAATGAAAAAGAAGCGTACTTATATGTGGAAAATATCAGAAAAGAATTTTCAGAGTCATTTATAATTGGAAATAATGAAATAAAATCTAGTGCAAGCTTTGGTGTAGCGGCTTTCCCAAGTGATGGAACTGAACAAGTGGAATTAATGAGAAATGCTGATACTGCAATGTATAAGGCAAAAGAGCTTGGAAAGAATAAAATACAATTTTTTAAAGATACAATGAAGAAAGAGTTATTAGATAAAATAAATTTTGAAACAAAATTAAAATCAGCACTACATAAGAATGAGTTCTTTTTGGTCTTTCAGCCAATATATAGTCTTAGCGAACATAAAATAAGAGGGTTTGAAGCTTTGGTGCGCTGGGAATCACCTGAACTGGGAATGGTAAGTCCAAGTGAATTTATACCAGTTGCAGAAGAGCTAGGAATAATAGTACCTTTAGGAGAGTGGATTATAAGAACAGCTTGCAAAAGTTTTAAAAATATTCAAGGTACATATAATAAAGACATAATACTTTCACTAAATTTTTCAGTAAAGCAGCTTGAAGCAACTAACATAATAGAAGTTATTGAATCTGCATTAAAAGATGCAGATTTAGACCCTAGGTTACTTGAAATAGAAGTAACAGAATCAATATTAATTAGTTCAATTGAAAATACTATTAATGTATTAGAGAAACTTAGAGAAATGAATATACAAATATCATTAGATGATTTCGGAACAGGATATTCATCTTTAAGCTATTTAAGAAGATTGCCTATAGATGTTTTAAAAATAGATAAATCATTTATAGATGATTTACTAAATGAAGATAAAAACTTAGAGATTATTGGTGGGATTATAGAGTTAGCACATAACTTAGGAATATTAGTTGTAGCAGAAGGAATAGAAGAAGAAATTCAAATAAATCATTTAGAGAGTCTTAAATGCGACTATATACAAGGATATCTTATTAGTAAGCCTATTAAAGAAGAGGAAATTGAGAAATTAAGCTCATTAAAAGAAATTAAAACTAAATTAATTCAAACTGTTTAAAGCCATAGAAATTTAATATTCTATGGCTTTCATTTTATACATATATTGACATTGGTTTTTAAAAGTGGTATATAAAAGTTATGGGTTAGCACTCTGATATAGAGAGTGCTAATAATAAAGATTGTTTTAATTTTGAAGGGAGAGATTTACTTGGAAACAAAACAATTTAAAGCAGAATCTAAAAGATTATTAGATCTAATGATCAACTCGATCTACACCCATAGGGAGATTTTTTTAAGGGAACTTATTTCAAATGCAAGTGATGCTATTGATAAGATTTATTACAAAGCATTAACGGATGATTCCTTAAGCTTTGAAAAAGACAATTATTATATCAAGATAGCTCTAGATAAGGAAAATAGAATACTTAGAATTATAGACACTGGCATAGGAATGACTAAAGAGGAACTTGATGATAACCTTGGTGTAATTGCTAAAAGTGGATCATTAAAATTCAAAAAAGAAACAGAATTAAAAGATGGATATGATATAATAGGACAATTTGGCGTAGGTTTTTATTCTGCATTTTTAGTATCAGATGATGTTACAGTTATAAGTAGAGCAGTTGGAAGTGATGAGGCATATAAGTGGCAATCTAAGGGTGTAGAAGGATATATCATAGAGAAATGTGAAAAAGAATCATTCGGTACTGAGATAATACTTAAAATAAAAGAAAATACAGAAGACGAAAGCTTTGATGAATATTTAGATGAATATAGAATAAAGAACATAATAAAAAAATATTCCGATTTTATAAGATATCCAATTAAGATGAATACAAGTAGTAGCAGACTTAAAGAAGGCAGTGAAAATGAATATGAAGACATCATAGAAGAACAAACAATTAATAGTATGGTTCCTATATGGAGAAAAAATAAGAATGAATTAACTAAAGAAGATTATGATAACTTTTATTCTGAAAAGCACTATGGATTTGATAAGCCTATAAAGCATATTCATATAAGCGTTGATGGAGTTGTAAGTTATAATGCAATTCTATTTATCCCAGAAAGAACACCATTTGATTTCTATACTAAGGAATATGAAAAGGGCTTAGAACTATATTCAAATGGGGTAATGATTATGAATAAATGCCCTGATTTATTACCGGATTACTTTGGGTTTGTAAAAGGTATAGTTGATTCAGAAGATTTATCACTTAATATTTCTAGAGAAATTCTGCAGCATGACAGACAACTTAAACTTATAGCTAAGAATATTAAAACAAAAATAAAAAATGAGTTAGAAAGTATATTAAAAAATGAAAGAGATAAGTACGAGGAATTCTATAAATCCTTTGGAAGACAACTGAAATATGGTATTTATAGTGATTTCGGGGCCAATAAAGAGGTACTGCAAGATATATTAATGTTCTATTCTTCGAAAGAGAAAAAGATGGTAACCTTAGGTGAGTATGTTTCAAGAATGACTGAAGAACAAAAATATATTTATTATGCTGCTGGAGAATCTATTGAGAGAATAGAAAAGCTACCTCAAACAGAACTTCTTCTTGATAAAGGATACGAGATACTATACTTTACTGATGATATAGATGAATTTGCTATAAAAACAATAATGAATTATAAGGATAAACAATTCAAATCTGTATCTAGTGGTGATTTAGGAATCGAATCAGATGAAAATGATGAAACTTCAGATACTAATAAAAATGAAAATAAAGATTTATTTGAAAATATGAAAAATAACTTATTAAATAAAGTTAAAGATGTAAGAGCATCAAAAAGATTGAAAAATCACCCTGTATGCTTAGCTAACGACGGTGAAGTTTCAATAGAAATGGAAAAGATACTTAATTCTATGCCTGATAATCAAAATATTAAGGCAGATAAGATATTGGAAATAAATATCAATCATCCAGTGTTTGAATCACTTAAAGAAGCATTCAAATCAGATAAAGACAAGTTCAATCTCTATACAGATATATTGTATAATCAAGCATTGCTTATAGAAGGGTTATCTATAAGTGATCCAGTAGAATTTACAAATAATATATGTAAAATAATGAAGTAAAAATAAGCACTCACTAAGAGAAATATCTATTAGTGAGTGCTTTTTAATCACAATGGCTATACGAATGTATGTTCTTTTAATGGGTATAAATTATCCAGTTGCAACTATTAAATCAACTGGTACTAAAATTTTTTTATTATGATAAGTCTTGGTTCAAAATAGATAAGATACTCTTCAATCTCGAACATAAGACCATATTTTTCGCGGTAATGGGTAATAGTTTCATTTAAGAATGTTTCTGTAACATTTAAGTATTCAGACATTTCATAAAGATTTCTTGTTCCAGCATTAAATGCTTTGATAATATCTAATAAACTAATAAGTCTTTCATATCCCCAGTTACGGGCAATTTTCTCTTGCTTAACATTTTCAATTTTTGTTTTATCTAATATATTACCAACAGTTTTGTGGTAATGTCCTAGTTCTTCAGCCAGAATACAAGCTTTTTCACTTGAAGTTTCAATTCTGGAATCAATAGCTATAGTATTATTTCCATAGAGGGCTTTAAGATTTCCCTTGAATTTCATTTGTATAATCTCTACACCCTCATCATATATCTCATTCTCTAAACTCTCGTAAGTCATTCTCCTCCCCCTTATAGTGAAAGTTATTGCTTTTTCTTTGATTTAATATATTTTATAAAATTCTCTATATCATCTAAGTCGTCTTTAGTAAAATCATCACCATCAAAGTGTGCAGCTAGGGTTTCTAATTTATTTGGTTTTCTTTGTTCTTCCCAACCCATTAAATATGTAGGTGAAACTTTTAATATTTCGGCTAGCTTCTCAATTGAATCAAGTTTAAGATTTTTTATTTCGCCACTTTCATATCTTTGAACAGTAGCCTTTGAAACACCCAGATATTCACCAACTTCTTGTAGTGTAAGTCCTAACTCTTCACGTCTCAGTTTAATTTTTTCATTCATATCCATTCTTACTACCTCACAAATTTAAGCTATCTTAATTATAACATAATTTACTTGATACGCAACAAATTATGCGAAAACGCTTAAAAAAGTTACGTAAAATGCATTGACAATAAAAAGTGACTGTGATAATATCTTGTTACGGAATACGTAACTTTATTATGTGGTGATGAATATTGTTATACAAAAGTGCAAGAGGAAAGTGATAAGAATGCTTAGTCTATTGATTGAATAAGTATTTTTTTTACTACTTAGTTACGTAAAAAGAAACAAAGGAATCGTTTATTTAAAAAGATTAATTAGGGTAGGAGGAATGAAATAAATAATGAGAAGGCATATAGTTTTATTTGACCAAAGATATTTGATTAATTTTTATTACATGAAAGGAGGCGTAAGATGGATAGGATAATCAATCTTAAAAATGGTATTCTTATAACAATTATAGCGGTTGGAGAAGAATTAGGTTTAATCTTAGGTGGGTACAATAGTATTCTAATTGCATTAATTTGCTGTATGATTATTGATTATATATGTAGTTTAATAGTAACTTTTGTGATTAAGAATTCTTTTGAAACAGAAAAAAGAGAAGCCCAAAATAAGGTAGGGTTAGCAAGGAAAGTTCTCATTTTATTGATTATTATCATGGTAAATCAGATAGATATAGTTTTAGGCTCCAGTGGATTTTTAAGAAATGCAGTTATGATAGGGTTTATGGCAAATGAGTGTCTATCTATTGTAGAAAAAGTGGGGCAGACCGGGATTGATTTGCCTCCAGTAGTAAAGAATGCAATAGATGTCCTTAAGAAAAAAAGTGAAATAAATCAGAATGATAAGAAAGATTGATAAAGATTATTGTATTAGGAGGATTTATTATGAGTATAAAAATAATTGATTTTAAATTAGGTTGGAATGGCGATTTACCCAATGGGGAAAATAAACCAAGCAGAATAGTATTACATCATGCAGAGGCTTCAGTATGTACTATATTAGACATTCATAGATGGCATTTGCAAAGGGGATATGCAGGTATAGGATATCATTACTTTGTAAGAAAAGATGGAACTATATATAAAGGAAGGCAAGAAAATCAAAGAGGAGCACATTGTCCAAGTGCTAATTATAATAGCTTAGGGATATGTTTTGAAGGTTCATATATGATAGAAGTACCACCTCAGGAACAGATAGATGCTGGGTTAGTTTTAATTGAAGATATTAAGAGCAGATATGGAAATAACCTGCAAGTATATGGACACAAGGATTTATATGCAACTAGCTGCCCTGGAGATAAATTTCCACTAGATGTTATTAAAAACTCGAAAGTAATTGCACCAATTGCAACTGCTCCAGTTCAAGAAGTTACAAAAGGAGATTTTACTTATCCAAATAATGCAAGAATACAAGGAGATTGGTTTTACGTTAGAGACAAGGATGGAACTATAATACCTGGACGAAGAGTAGATGATGGAGATAATATAACTGTATTAAATGTATTCTACTCAAAACAACTTGCTGAAATTGAGTATCCTACACAAACTGGGGTTAGAAAAGGGTATATTACAAATAATAGATTAATTAAATATTATAATCCTTATAATTGGACTAATGGCACCAATGAAATAAATACACACGAAACACCTAATGGAGAAGTTATTGGGTCTTTAGAAATAGGTGAAAGAGCAACTTTATTATATAAGGTTGGAGAATGGTCTCACGTTGTGTATACAACATCTTTAGGAGAATTCACTAAGAGTGGATATGTTAAATGATTAAAATTTCTCAAGAATCCATATAATAGTTAAATAAATTATTTCATAAGGAGGAATTTTTTTTATGGAAAAAGAGTTCCATTCAGCAGTGAAAGAAAGAAGAACAATAATAGAAGTGGGCAACGAAATATCTGTTCCAATAAAAAGAATTAGAGAAATAATAGAAGAATCTCTAAAGTATACTCCAACTGCCTTCAATTCACAAAGTGCAAGAATAGCTTTACTTCTTGGGGAGGAACATGAAAAGTTTTGGGAAGCAACAAAGGAACATATAATAAAAAATATTCAAAAAGATAGATTGAAAGCTAATATAGAAAAGATAAATGCTTTTAAGAAAGGATATGGAACTATATTATTTTTTGAAGACCTAAATATAATAGAATACTTAGAGCAAGATTATTCTACTTATAGAGAGTATTTTCCAGTATGGGCACATCAATCCAATGGTATGTTACAGTTTATTATATGGACATCTTTAGAAATAGAAGGGTTAGGGGCATCCCTGCAGCATTATAATACTTTTATAGATAGAGCTATAAAAGAGAAATGGAAGCTTCCTGACAGTTGGAAGCTTATAGCAGAGATGCCTTTTGGTAACCCAATTTCAATACCAGTAGAAAAGCATTTCCAAAAAATCAACGAAAGATATAAGGAATTTAAATAAAATATAAGACAGGAGCTAAGAACTGCTCCTGTTTTTATATACCTTTTTATTATTAAATATAAAGTGTGAGATGTAAGTAATCATTACAATTAATACAATATCAAAGGTAAAGTTAAATAAAAAAAGTTGTTTTGTGGTATCAGCCTGCCCATTACCGATAAAGGGCATTGGAAATTGAAGTATTCCAATAAATAAAATTGACCAGAATAATTGAATTTTATGTTTTAAATCCTCCAAATGCTTTCTTTTTATATATATAAATAAAGAAGAGATAATGGCAAATATATATATCAAAGAAATAAAGACTAAATTCTTAGGGAGCATATTGTTCCTTAAAAAAGACCATAATGTAAATCTATTAAAAGAGTTAATTGGTGTAGAGCTATAACTTTTAGAATATTTGCCTAGTTTTGTTCCTGTAGAAAATGCATTGTTTGCAGTATATTCCATTCCCTTAACTAGTCTTAATGGATGGGTTATATAGAACCTTATTAATTTTCCACTAGATATTTTATTGTAAAAGTCTTCTTCAGTAATTAAAGTATGAGGAATATATTTTGTATAGGCACTGGTAATTAAATATGAGTGTTTTCCTGCCTCAGAAGCCATATCTGGGTTTAGACCTAAATTTATTAAATCCTGTCTTGGATTTTCAGAATCTTTGAGAATCCCATAGAATACAGAATTATATTGTGTATCCTTACTCATTTCTTTGTGTTTTAATTGAATTTGGACAGGATAAATTATTAAAATACAAAGTAATAAAAAACATATCACTTTCTTGAAAGGTCTTAATAAATTTTTATTTTCATATAAAAGCTTTATTAACATTACTAGAATAACCGGTAATGCTGCTATAACTTGCATTTTTGAACCTAAAAACAAAAACGAAGCAATAAAAATTAATATGATTGTAGAAAAAATATTTTTTTCTGATTTTAATACATATCTATGATATATATAGTATATCCATGAGGCTATATATAAAGTGAAGGTAGTAATCATCATAGGTTCACCATAAAGACTGTTGAACCACACTAAATAATTTCCATCAAACAAAACAAACAAGCTTAATGCTGCTAATAGAAAAAGAGTGAGTTTGTTTTTGATATTTAAATATCTAATTATTAAGTAGATTGATAGTGTATATATTATTCCATAAGCAATAGCTAAATATTGTGTTTTAAAAATATCACTCCCAAAAGCCTTGCAAATAAAGCTTATTATACTTATGAGATAAGACATACTTGTTGAAGTAAATGTAATTAATATCCTAGGAATAGTGAATGGAGCTATTTTATAATCTGTTACTGGGTATTTATAAAATCTTTCAAAGTTAGGATCCATAAAATCTTTTGAAGGTAATTGCAATCCTGATACACTCATTACTCTGTCGAAGTCACCTTGATCAGCTACTCCAGCTTCAGGATATTTAAAGAGTACAAATGCTATAATACCAAAAGCTAAAACAATAAAAGTCATTAATAGAAGTTTAGTAATATTCACTTTTAATTTCATTGAAATAATCCTTCTTTCTATAAAATTAAATAACTTGTATGAAAGGTTAGCATAGTAGTGTTAAGTTTGTAATATGTAATTTGCATATAATGTAAAGTATTCTCATAAGAGTGTAAAATTATTAGTTGAAACTATTAGCCAGAGAGTTTTCTTACGGAATTGTAAGAGAACTCTTTTTTATGTAAGTTAATAGACATAGAGTATGGTATTAATGCAAGCTATAATAAAAACATAAAGTGATGGATATAAGGAGAGATAAAAATGGAAGTTGTAAAAATTGAAAATTTAAATAAGACTTACGGTAAAGGTGAAAACAAAGTAGAAGCTTTAAGAAATGTTAATCTTTCTATTAACAAAGGTGAATTTGTAGCTATAGTTGGAGCATCAGGTTCGGGAAAAAGTACACTTCTCCACCTACTAGGAGGGCTTGATAAACCCACTAGTGGAAAAGTTGTTATTGATGGAGAGAGTATATATGATTACAAAGAAGAAAACCTCGCAATATTTAGAAGAAGGAAAATAGGGTTTATATTTCAATTCTTTAATCTAATACCTGTGCTTGATGTGGAAGAGAATATATCACTCCCAGCTCTTTTAGATAATGATAAAGTTGATAAGAAATATTTAGATGAGATAGTTGAATTACTAGGATTAAAAGAAAGAATAAGACATCTGCCTTCTGAACTTTCAGGAGGACAACAACAAAGAGTATCAATAGGAAGAGCATTACTTAATAAACCATCTATTGTACTTGCAGATGAACCAACAGGAAATTTAGATAGTAAGAATTCAAAAGAGGTTATTGAGCTTTTAAAATTTACTGCAAGAAAATACAATCAAACACTAATACTTATTACTCATGATGTAAATATTGCCTCTATGGCAGATAGAGTTATAACAATACAAGATGGTGAAATAATTTCTGATGAGCATTTAAAGAGTAATTAGGGGACAGAGGTGAAAAAATAATGATAACTAGTTATAAACAGATTACCGGAAGGTATCTTAAGTCAAATAAAAAAAGAACAATCTTAACTATAATAGGAATAGTATTATCAGTAGCTTTAATATCATCAATTGGTCTTTTTGTGAAAGGGCTACAATCTGCACAATTAGAGCAAACTAAAAATGACTATGGTTCATTTCACCTTATGTTTAAAAATACTGACGAAGAATTATTTTCTAAGGTAATTAATAACCCAAAGGTTTCTAAGTATGGTTACTATAAGTTGGTTAAAGATATAAAGGTAAATGACCGTTTAACGGCAAATGAAATAACAGCTACAGACGATGCATTAGAACTTACTCCCTACAAAATAAAAGAAGGAAATATGCCAGTAAAGGATAATGAAATTGCTCTAGAGCAATGGTCTCTTAAATATTTTTCAGAAACAACTAAAGTTGGAGACAAAATAAATATTAATAATAAGGAATTTATTCTTACTGGAATATTAGAAAATAGCATAAAAAGTCAGCTTGATAATAAACCAATACTATTAACGAAAGACAATAATATTTCTAAAAAAGGTTCTGTATTATTAGTTGAAATTGGGTCTAAAACTAACATAAGAAAAGGATTGGATGAACTAGAAAAACTGACAACAAAAGAAAACTATGTTGAAAATACTCCTGTATTAATGATAGAAGGGGCAGGTGGTCAAGATTCTGGGTCAAAAGGGCTATTTGCAACACTTTCAGTAATAATTGGTATTGTAGTAGTTTCAACAATAGCTGTTATATATAATTCATTCCAAATAAGTGTTGTAGAGAGAATAAAAGAATTTGGCTTATTAAGAGCTGTTGGAACTACACCAAGGCAAGTAAGAAATATTGTTTTCAGGGAAGCTACTATGCTGGCAATTATAGGTGTACCCCTTGGATTATTATGTGGATGTATAGCAATGGCAGTTATAAAGTGGGTGTTTAATATAATTGGAGGGGACTCTGTAATGCCTCTTAAGTTAGTTATTGATCCATTTGTAATAGGGTTGAGCACGGTGGTTGGAATAATATCTATATATTTATCAGCATTAATTCCAGCAGTTTTTGCAGGAAGAATATCACCACTAGAAGCTATAAGCAGTAGAACTTCAATAACAAAAGGCAAAATTAAAAGAAGTAATAATAGAATTATTAAAATGCTTTTTGGCTTTGAAGGAGCTATGGCTGCTAAGAATATTAAAAGAAATAGAAAGAGATATAGAATAACTGTTTTCTCTGTGTTAATAAGTGTTGTGCTTTTTGTATCTTTTAAGTCATTAGTTGATATGCTTATAAATGTCACTAATTCTCCAAATGAATCTAGAGATATTCATTTTACAGTATATAGTCAAGGTGACGATGCAAAGAAGAATTCTTTGGATTTTGATGAATTAGCGAAAAGTATAAAAAACTCCAATTTAGTGGATAAAGTTTATAAATCCTATAGTACTTATTCATTTGAGACTGCCATTAATAATGATAAAAAGGTAAAAGAAGTAGAAAATATAAATGGAGTATATAATAGCGCAAGTGTACATGGAACAGAAAAAACAATTCTAGAAGCAACTATAGCTGTATATGATGATGATTCTTTTGGAACAGCAAAAAAATATTTAGATTCAGGAAGTATTGATAGTGATAAACTTAATAAAGAAAATGGAGTAGTATTAATTAACAGAAATGCAATAGATAATTTGAAAACTAAAAAGAAATATGAAGGTCCAATAGCTAATCTTAAAGTGGGAGATGAAATAGAACTTCAACTTCAAGACTCAGATAAACCAGTGGAATTTGGAAAAGGGCAAGTTAAAAAAGTTAAAGTACTAGCAATTCTAAATAATGAACCTTTTGATTATTATGGAAGTCAAACTGGACTTAAGCTTATTACAACCAAAGAAGTGGCTAAGGCATTAACAGGAAGTGATATTACAATTAATTCACTGAACATAGCCCTTAAGGATGTAAAAGATGAAAATGCTGAACTTACAGATTTACAAGCGAAGACTAAGATTAATAATAATTTAAATGTAATAAACAATATAGACCAAAATAGAAGAGACAAATCAACAATGCTAATGCTTCAAATATTAGTGTATGGATTCATTATTGTAGTTTCACTAATAAGTAGTGTAAATATAGTTAATACTCTTACTACAAATATTATTTTGAGAAAAAGAGAATTTGCCACATTGAAATCTATTGGATTAACTCAAAGAGCCTTAAGGAAAATGATAATATTAGAAGGATTGCTTTATGCATTCTGGGGAACATTATATGGAGCTGTTATAGGGTCAGGATTATCATATTTAATGTTTAAAGGGCTAGGCGGAGTAAGAGAATTCCCTTGGTCTATTCCTTGGGAAGCGATAGTTATTGCTGGAATTGGAGCAGTAGTAATTGGATACCTTTCAGTATTATCACCACTAGCAAGAATTAAAAAGGATAATTTAATTGAAGTAATTAGAGAAGAATAAGGAGATGAAATGCTTCCGTACCATTGTGTAAGGAAGCTTTATTTCCATTATACGGAGAAAAATTATATAATAAATCTATGGGATAAGTAATTTAAGAGGTGATGGTATTGATTAAGTTATTATTAGTAGAAGATGATGAATCTTTAGCTATTGGAATTGAATTTACACTTAAAGATGAAGGATATGAGATCTTAAGGGCTTGCACTATAAAACAAGCCAATGAGTGTTTTGAAGCTAATGAAATAGATTTAATTATTTTAGATGTTAATTTACCAGATGGAAATGGATATGATTTATGTAGAGAAATTAGAAAGAAAAATGATGTTCCTATAATGTTTTTAACTGCATTAGATGAAGAAGTGAATATAGTTCTAGGGCTTGAAATTGGTGGAGATGATTATATTACTAAACCATTTAGGGTTAGGGAACTTTTATCAAGAGTAAAAGCTTTATTAAGAAGAAATTCAAAAAACCTATCAACGGGAAATAAGCTGAAAAGTTGGGATTTAGAAATAGATACATCTACAGCATCAGTAAAAAAACTAGGAAAAGAGATTACATTAACTGCACAAGAATATAAACTTTTATTAACTTTTCTATATAAGCCTGGGGTAATATTAAAGAGGGATGAAATATTGAAGGAACTTATTGAGGGAGAAGATGTTTTTTTTGATGAAAACACATTGTCTGTATATATTAAGAGAATAAGAGAAAAAATTGAGGATGATTCTAAAATTCCAGAATATATAGTTACTCAAAGAGGGTTAGGATATATGTGGAATAAAGAGGTTAGTCAGTGATAATGATTTTAAAGTAAGGAGTTAAAGTATGAGAAAAGAGTTTGTTAATCCAGAAATAAAAATAAGCTCCGCAGTTCTTTTTCTAATAATATCAATTTTTTTATTTGCTACTGTTATAACACAGAGGCTTTATTATAATGGATTGAAAAGTAGCTACATAAAAACCTTAGGTGCTGTTACAGAAAAAGCTATAGATAAGAATCCTGAACTTGAAAAAGAGCTAGTACCTTTAGTAACTAAAGGAATTACTAAGGAAGATGAATCTAGAGGAGAGAAATTTTTAAATCAATATGGGTTAAATACGGAACTAGAAAATAACTTATTTCCTTATTTAAATGAAAACAGTATTTTAGAGAACAGTTTTATAATAATAGAATTTTTAGTTATGGGTTTAGTTCTACTAATCTTTAACTTTTTTCAATATAAGGTATTTTACAAGAAAATAAGCTCATTAATAACTGGAGCTAAAAAAGTAATAGAAGGAGATTATTATTTGCCAATAAGTGAACATAAGGAAGGGGCATTATCAAAGCTTGCTTTATCCTTTAATTCAATGAGAGAGATAATAAGAAATAATATAAATGAATTAAGTAAAGAAAAACAATTTTTAGTGGATTTACTATCAGATATATCACATCAGTTAAAAACACCACTATCATCAATGATTGTATATAATGATATCATGCTAAATAAAGAATTAAGCAAAGAACAAAGAGAAACTTTTTTATTAAATAATCAAAATCAGCTTAATAGGATGAATTGGTTAATTCAAAGTATACTTAAGTTAGCTAAACTTGATGCTAAGGCAATCGAGTTTGAAAAAGAAGAACAAAGTCTAAATGAGACAATTGAAGAGGCTATTGAGGTATTGCAAAGTAAAGCACTTGAAAGAGAAGTTAGGATTTATTTTAATTCTGATGAAGAGGTAAAGTTTGAACATGATAGGTTATGGCTTCAAGAAGCATTTATAAATATAATTAAAAACGGAATTGAACATACAGATAATGGGGGAGAAATAAGGATAGATGTCTATGAGAATCCAATATACAAAAAAGTAATTATTGAAGATAATGGAGAAGGAATAGAGAGGGAAGATCTACCTAATATATTTAAGAGATTTTATAAAGGGAAAACTTCAAGAAATAGTGATTCAGTTGGAATAGGATTAGCATTAGGTAAATCAATAATAGAATCACATAATGGATATATTGAAGTAATGAGTCAAAGAGGAAAGGGTACAAAATTTACCATAACCTTCTTAAAATATTGATAAATTTAAAAATTTAGGAATAATAATGAAGAGGAGTAATATATCATAATTTGAAAACTTGGTGGTTTTATGTTATGATAAAATGGTAAATTTTTATAACATGGAGGAAAGATAATGGAATCAGATCCTGACCCTGCGAACGTAATTTCGCAATTGATACTAATAGCAATACTTACTCTTTTGAATGCCTTTTTTTCATCAGCAGAGATGGCTATTGTATCCTTGAATAAAAACAAAATAAAACTTCTTGCAGAAGAAGGAAATAAGAAAGCACAATTGCTTGAAAGGCTTATGCATGAACCTACAAAATTTTTGTCTACAGTACAAGTTGGAATTACCCTTGCTGGATTTTTCTCAAGTGCATCTGCAGCTACGGGTGTTTCAGAAGATTTAGGAAATGTATTAACAGCTATTAATGTTCCTTATAGTAGACAGATTGCATTAGTGCTTGTTACAATAGTACTTTCATACATTACACTTGTTTTTGGAGAATTATATCCTAAGAGGGTAGCTTTGAAAAAGTCAGAAACTATTGCAATGTTCTCTGTGAGACCAATATTATTTGTGTCAAAATTAACAGTACCATTTGTAAAGTTATTATCAGTATCCACAAATGTATTGCTTAGAATTACAGGAATGAATAGTAATGATTTAGAGGAAAAGGTTTCTAAGGAAGAAATCAAATCATTAGTAGAAGTTGGACAAGAACATGGAGTAATTAATGAAACTGAAAAAGAAATGATAGATAGTATATTTGAGTTTGATGATATATTAGCTGAAGAAGTAATGACTCCAAGAACTGAAGTATACTTAATTAATATAGATAGACCATTAATTGAATATCTTGATGAACTTTTAGATGAGAAGTATTCAAGAATTCCAGTATTTGAAGGGGACAGTGACAATATAATTGGTATACTCTACATGAAAGATTTTATAATAGAAGCCCGTAAAGTTGGGTTTGAGAATGTAGATATAAGAAAGATATTGCATCCAGCATATTTTGTTCTTGAAAGAAAAAATATAGATGAGTTGTTCAAAGAACTTCAAAGTACTAAGACACATATGGCGATACTTGTAGACGAATATGGTGGTTTTTCTGGAATAGTTACTATAGAAGACTTAATTGAAGAAGTTATGGGAAATATAGATGACGAATATGATGAAGATGAACCAGATATAAGGAAAATAGATAACAATACCTATATTGTTAATGGACTAGTTCCTGTTGATGAGCTTAATGAAAGTCTTAATTTAGAGTTAGATTCTGATTCAGATGACTATGATACATTAAGTGGACTTTTAATTAATATAATTGGACATATACCAAATGAGGGTGACCAAGATATTATTGAACACAAAGATATAATCTTTAAGATAGAGGAAGTAAAAGAAAAAAGAATTAAAAAAGTAAGGATTTCATTGGGAAGTCCTGTCTAAAAAGGGGAAGATTAAGAATTAATTTCTTAATCTTTTCCTTTTTATATAAAGAGGGATAACAATAAGTTATAATGATATAGAGATGTATAAAAGGGAGAATGGGTAAAGTGGAGAGAAACAATGTTAAGAAGAATATAATAATTGGCGTTGCTATTATTGTAACCATAGCAATATGCCTAACACTGATTTATTTTCTTAAGTATAAGAATAAAAAGGTAGAGACTGTAAGTAAATTATACTTATATAAAGAAAATAATAATAATAATAATGAGATATATACATTGGATAAAGAAAATAAAGAAACTAAAATAGATGAAGGAAGTGCTCAAATAATTTATGATGAAAAACTTAAAAAATATATAGGCATAAATTATAATGGAGAATTATATCTTATTGATGAAAAAGGTGAAAAAGAAAATATAGATTCAAATGCAGATATTAATTACTTAAAAAGCAGAGATGGAGCAATTTATTATCTTTCAAAAGATGGATTGTTAATGGTGAAAGAAGCAGATAAAAAGCCTGCAATAGTGTCAGAAGATAAGGTTTCATCATTTTATTTGCAGGGAGAGGATTTAATTTATTATTATGATGATAAGAGAATACTTCATGTATTAAAAGATAATAAGGAAATTTTTAAAACAGAGAAAGCAGCAAGTTTCTGTAAGTTTAATTATGAAAGCAATTTTTTTATTTATAGTATGAATAGTACCATTTACTATGTGGACTTAAATGAAAAAGACATAAAACCAAATGTACTTGAGGATGTACCAACTAATATACTTTTAGATGAATTTATAAAAGACAAGGATTTTATATATAATACGGTTGATGCGAAAAGTAGTAGATTAAATTTATATGTAAAAAAGTACGATGAAAAACCAGAATTATTAGCGGATAGAGTGACATTTGATTGTATATCAAGTGATAAAAAAGGTGTTTATTACATTAACGATATAAAGGCACTATATTATAAAGGTTTTGATGATAAAGAATCCATTAAGATAATGGATAATATAGTATATTTAAAGGCAATTGACAAAAATACAATACTTACTAAGTCAGTAGATGGAAAGTTGAGTACAGTAAAGAATAATAAAGAAATAACTGAATTAGGGGAACTTATAGATGAATATGGAGGCTATGATGTTTACCTAGATTCAGTTGCAATGATAAAATCTAAAAATAGAGAATTATATATTGGAAATAAAAGCATAGCTGATAATGTTAAATCCTTTAAGATAAATGGAAGTGATTTATGCTATATAACTGAGGATAATGAAATATATCTAATAAAGAACGGGAAAAAGCCAGAATTAGTTATAAAGGATGCAAAGAAATATAATAAGATATTATTAAATGATGAGATAATATTTACTAATGTATTTGATATGTCAGATCTAGAGGGATATTGGATAGGAGATAATAACTCAAGTTTTGCAGCTCATTTTACATTGGAAAGTTATGAGTATTTAACAGGCTATAGAGGAAAGACATTCTTTAATGTAAAGAAGTTAATTAGAGAAAATAATAAAAGCATAAGATTACAAATAAGTGAAGATGATCCTTTGGACTCAATTGGTGTTAAGAAATTAGATGATGAAAAGATAGATATCGGAGGGATTATATTAAAAAAATCAGACAAAGAGTCATATGAAAGATTTATGGAACTTACAGATAAACAATTAGAAAAATTTCTTCCTATGGCTAATTCATATTTTAATTCTCAAGCAAATTTTAACCAAGCAATTACGGAAAAGGGTATGGTTTATTTTGAATATACTGATAAAAATAATCCAAGTAAATTAATTTATATAGATGAGTCCGGAAAAGTGTTCAAGGATTCACCTTCTGGAAAAGAAGTGAGTGTGAATGAGAAAAACAATAGTGGAAATTCTCAGGATTCGAATAATAGTGGACAATCTAAGTATAGTGATATAAGTAGTGATGAATTAAAGAAACTAAATGATAAAGCAAATGAAGAGCTAATGGGAGCAGCATATTTAGAGGAGGAAATTAATTATAAGGGCAAAAAGTATTATAAGTTTGTAAGTACTAGTAATAAAAATGCTAATATATATATTGATAAAGACGGAAAATGTTATAATGATGGTGGAAGCATTGAAAAATATGGGTTGTTGCCAATTAAAAATTAAATAATATCGTATATAGATAAAAAAGTCCTACAAATATCAAATTTTTCATATTTGTGGGGCTTTTTGTTTGTGATAAGATTATATTGTGCATGAAAACGTATAGATTCGTCTTATTAAGACATAAGCATTTAAGTTTTTTCATTAGCTTAATTAAGGAGGCAGATATTATGAATTGGTTTAAGAACCTAAGAATATCCCAAAAGCTTATACCAACATATATACTAATAGCTCTTTTCATTGGACTTGTAGGATTTATAGGACTACAGGATATGTCTAAGATTAATTCAAATGCAGTAGAGATGCATGATTATAATTTAGAGTCCATAAAAGCAATGACAACAATAAAGCAAGATGTCGCTGATATAGATTCAGATTTACTAAAGTTAACTTATCAAAATTTGCGCACAGATGAAAAAGAAAAGTTAACTAAAGAGATTTATCAGTTAAGAGCATCCGATGATGATTTAATTAAAAAATATGAAGAAAAATTATTATCCAAGGAACAATCAGATATATTCAATAAAATGAAAGATAATCTAAAGAAATTTAGAGATGCTGGAAGCAGAGTAATGCAATACTCTGTTATAAATAATAGTGAGGAAGTAAATAAATCTTATTCTGAGGTTACAGAATCAAAAGTTAGCTTATATGATAATTTTAATAAAATTATAGAAATGAATACTGTACAAGCAGATAATTCATATAATCAAAATAATGAAGTGTTCTCTATTTCTAAAATAGTTATGATCGCTATAACAATAGTAGGCCTTATATTTGCAATTTTAATTGGAATTATTATATCTATGTTTATATCTAAAAATATGAGAGAACTTTTAAAATTTGCAAAATTAATAGGTGAGGGAAATCTAACTGGAAAAATTAAAAATGACACAAATGATGAAATTGGGGGAGTTGCAAAAGCGTTGAATAATGCTTCCCTTAATATAAGGAATCTCGTTTCAGAAATAATAAATAGTTCAAGTGAAATTAATTCAAATAGTGAAAAATTATCAATTGTTACTGAAGAGGTATCTACAAAAATGGATATTGTAAATATATCCACAGAAGAAATAACAAAAGGGGTTCAAGACTTGAGTGCTACAGCAGAAGAGGTAGGAGCTTCTACTGAAGAAATAAGTTCAACAACCAATTTACTAGCAAATAGAGCAAAAGAAGCAGAAATATCGGTAAATAGTATTAAAGAAAGGGCATTTAATATAAAGCAGAAGGCATCTAAAAGTATTGAAGATGGAAATAGAATTTATAGTATTAATCATAGTAATATTACTAAAGCCATTGAAGAGGTTAAGGTAGTTGATGATGTAAAAGAAATGGCTAATTCAATAGGAGAAATAGCAGAACAAACCAATTTACTAGCTCTCAATGCAGCAATAGAAGCAGCAAGGGCGGGGGAGCAAGGGAAAGGATTTGCAGTTGTAGCTGATGAAGTAAGAAGATTAGCTGAACAATCAGCAGATACAGTTTCAGAAATCCAGAATACAATTAAGAAAATAGGAATAGCTGTGAGGAATTTATCAGAAAGTGGACAAGATGTACTTAATTACATGGATAATAATGTGAAACCAATTTATGAGCTATTGATGAGCACAGGAATACAATATGAGAAGGATGCCGAATTTGTTAATGATATGGTAGTAGAAATATCACAATCTACAAAACAAATGAATGAAGTAGTAGAACAAGTAAGTAAAGCTATAGAAATTGTATCTCAAACAGCTGAGGAATCATCTGCTGGAACACAGGAAATATCTAATAGTGTAGCAGAAATAACCCTTTCAATAAATAGTATTGCAAAATCTACACAGTCTCAAGCAGAGCAATCACAAATACTCAAGAATATGGTTCAAAAGTTTAAAATATAGTTTAGTAGATGGATATCTAAGAGTAGTACTTGAGGATATTCATTTTTTTCATCACAATTAGTAGTTATATGCTATAATTGTTAATAGATACTTTACTGGGGGTTCTACTGATGCTAGAGAAAAATAATAAATTTACTATTAAAAGAATGAAAAAAGTACTATACATGAATAGTGAGCAAAGAAACTTTTTTAATCAAAAGGTTTCATTAATAGTTGATTCATTAGTTGATTCACATAAGTTAAATAAAAGAGAGTTTTTACAAAAAATTTTTAATGCGGCTTTTAAGCTTATACCAGAAGCTGAAAAGGGATCTTTTTATGAATTAAATGGAGATAAATATATCCCTATTTTTTTACAGGGCTATGATTATAGTATAATAAAAAATTTAGAACTTAGTGTTGATGAAGCTTTTAATGACTATCAATGTTCAAGTTTTTCAGAAATAGATGCATATGAAGTTCATATTTCAGAACGAAATGATAGTAGATATAGTAATGAGACTATTGAAATTTTTAAAGAACTAGGAACATACACGGATTTTACTTGCTTGTATGCACCAATACATGTAAATGGAATGAATTTAGGAGTAATATGTCTAGATAATTTTAATAAAACAGGATTTTCTAAGATGTCAAAAAAAATCCTAAAGTTTTATGCCCAGTTAATTTCTAACTTTTATGCTGAGAAAATTAATAGAGAGAATGAAGCTAAAAAGAATCAGGAAATAGTTACAGCATTAATATCTGCAATTGAAATTAAAGATATATATACGGAAGGGCATGCAAAGCGTGTTAAAGAATATAGTATAGCATTAGCAAGAGAATTAAATTTATCAGAAGAATTAATAAAAGATATAGGTACGGCAGCGATTTTACATGATGTAGGAAAGATTGGTATACCTAATGAAATTTTAATTAAAAAAGGAAAGCTTACTGAAGAAGAATATGAAGTTATTAAGGAACATCCTCTATACACAAAAAAGGTTTTAGAAAAAATTAGTGGATTCAGTAAGATTGTAAATTATGCATATCATCATCATGAAAGGTATGATGGACTTGGTTATCCAGAGGGGTTAAAGGGAGATAAGATTCCATTTCCAGCCCAAATTATTCAATTAGCGGATTCTTATGATGCAATTACATCAAAAAGATCTTATCGTGATGCTAAAACATCAGAGGAAGCATTGGAAATAATTAAACTTGAGTCTGGAAAGCAATTCAACCCAGAAATAGTAGGGGTAGCACTAAGAGTTTTTGGAACACACAAATTAAATAAAGATGCTTGATAAGCTAAAAAGATGCGTTTATTAATAAGCGCATCTTTTTTAGTATTTACTAATCAGTTGATTTTTCTTAATCCTCCAATTAAACAAAAAGAATGTAATAAAAGGGATTAATACAAAGTTAATCAAACAAATATACTCATAATAGTTTAGTAGCTTAAATAGAATAAGAGAATTTTTAGTTGTAAAGTAAGCCCCAGTTATAATAAAGATAGTTAGAATATAACTTGCATATTTAGTATGTTTTTCTTTGAGATTATATAGCTTTAGTATAGATAATAGTGCATAAAAAGTAATTATATATTTTAGTAACCAACCATCAATGATTTGAAAAATAACGTAAAGCTCACCAAACTCTAAAAATTGAAAGTAGCTTATTAGTTGAGTTTGTAGTAGTTTAGTGTAGTTCATTGACATGACCCTAGTAGGGCCAAAGGTCATTATGATACCAGAAACAGAGATTATTTGCATTTGTATTAATATTAGGAGGGCTATAATAACATACTTAATAATTTTATTTTTCGAATCAGTAATTTTTGAAATGTAAGGTAAAGCTATGGAAACAGTACCATAGAGACCTAAGGTTTTTAGAATGCAAATAATAAAACCTCCATTTATTCCATGTTCTAAGACAGGAAATAAATATGATATATGTTTATATTTAGAGGTTAGCATTCCAAGGTTAATACCTGCCAGTGAGATAAGTACAATACCTATTATTGTAACTGTTACAATGGCTACAATATCTTTATTAATTGTATAGAGTAACGGAATGGTAAAAAATAAAATAAGAAACCAGTTTGGGGTTTCTAAAAGCATATTTTCATGCATTGAGTCGGATTCCACAGAAGCGCATTCAATCAAAGTAAGAAAAAGAGTTAGTAAGAATAGTATAAAAAAAACATTACCTAAATATTTACCTAACGCAGTTTGGTATATTTCTCTTATATTATAAGAGTTATTTTTTCTCCAAACTCCTATTACGTATAAAAAGTAGAAGAAAATTATTATAGAGGATATTATTATTGCTATCCAGCTATCTCTTGCTCCATTTTTCACATAGGTTGATGGATAAGTTTTTAATGAAACTATGGATACGCCTAGAATCAAAAATAGAAAGTGTCTAGGAGAGAATTTATCCATATGGTGCCTCCTTAAGTATGTAGTTTATGAAATATTTACAAAAGTATTATCTGCAAGATAATGAATATTATTACACCACTAGTAAGAAAATAAACTTGGTGATGAAATATGGATAATATAAAAGTTAATGACATAAAAAATAGATTGGCAAACATTTATGATATTAAGTATCGAGAAATAAGAAATGACAAAGGTAATATTACATTAATTTATGTGGATAGTCTTTGCGATGCAAAATTTATAAGTGAATATGTAATTGCTCCAATGATGAGACATACTCTAGCATGTAATGATATTGAGAAAATTAAAAAAGAAGTTATAGTTGCGACTACGGTAAATGATATCAATTCTTTGGATCATGCCATAGATCTTATTTTATCAGCTCATGCGGTGATAGTATTTTCATACTTAAATAAGGCAATTTATTGTGAGGCAAAGGGTTTCGTAAAAAGGGCTATAGATATACCTATTACTGAAACTGTAATTAAGGGACCAAGGGAAGGCTTCACAGAGAATATACAAGATAATATATCAGCCATAAGAAGAAGAATAAAGACTCAAGATTTAAAAATAGAAAATATGAAAATTGGGAAATATTCAAAGACTGAAATAGCTATGATTTATATACAGGGTTCAGCTCCAGATAATCTTATAAATTATGTTCGAGGAAAAATAAATAACATAATTGAAGCTTATGGAGAAAACTCAGTGTTATCTGAAAATAATATTGAAGAAGAATTAAGATGCAAAGGAACGGCATTTGATACTATAGGATATACTGAAAAACCTGATATAGTATCATCAAAAATTATGGAAGGTAGAGTAGCTATATTAACTGATGGAACTAGTTTTGCAATTACGGCACCATACTTTTTTATAGAAAACTTTCAAACAACTGACGATTATACACTTAATAAGTTCTCAGCTAATTTGGGAAGGATATTAAGATGGTTTAGTTTTTTACTCGCAACGTTAATTCCAGGCTTATATCTTTCACTAATTACTTATCATTTTAAGATGGTACCTACGATTTTTCTATTTAGAATTGCAATATTTAGAGCTGGAGTTCCAGTTCCTACTGTAGTGGAACTTGTATATATGATAGTATTCTTTCAAATAATTAGGGAAGCAGGGGTTAGATTGCCACAGCCTATAGGTCCAACTTTGAGTATAGTTGGAGCACTTATCTTAGGGGATGCTGCAGTAAACTCTGGGCTTGCTTCTCAAGTTACTGTTGTAGTTGTAGCCATTACAGCAATAGCATCATATTTAATTCCTAGTATGCAAGCAGGGGTTTTTATGTGGAATTTGGTAATCATTGGTTTTTCCTCACTATTAGGGTTGCCTGGATTTTACATGGGAGTAACTGTATTTATTTCTCATCTTGCTAGCTTAACAAGTTGTGGATATCCATATCTTTATCCATTAGGAACATTAAAGAGGCTTAAGTATAAAGATGTAATCTTCAGAGGAGATTTAAAGAATATATCATCAGATATTCTTCCTAGGGAGGAGAAATCATGAAAAAAATAATATTAATAATGTTAATGGTTATATCCTTGAACTTAAATGGATGTTACAATTACAGGGATATGAATAAGCTTCTTTTTTCTAGTTTACAGATATATGATATAGATGAGAAAGAGGAGGAGTATAAAGTTTATAATGAGTGCTTTAAGGCGTTAAGAGGAGAGGGAGAAAAGGCTGGTTTGGAAAGAAAAGTTATTTTAAAAGGTAGAGGAAGAAGTATAAATGATGCATTAAATGATCTCTATATTTCTGCAGGTTATCAAATCGCTTATGATGTAAACAAAATTTTAATTTACACAGAGAGCGCTGCTAGATATGGCCTAGATAATTTTACAGATTTTCCAGATAGAGATCCAAAACCAACCTTGAGACAATTTATGTTTATATATGAGGGAGATCCTGAAAACTTCGTTAACATTTCTTTAGATGATGAAAAGTATTTGGGGGAATTTCTTGAAAATATGATGCTATATCAAAATAAAGCTTCAAATATAATTGATTTAAGACTTAATAATTATTTAAATAATAAGCTTATAGGAAGTAGGACAAATGTTATACCTATTGTTGAAAGGACCGAAAAATCTATAAAAACTAGAATTGGAGTTAATGGTGCAGCAGTTTTAGTGGATGGAAAAATGTTAGATAAAATTAATAATGAGCAAGTCGAGGCATATAACCTTTTAAACAATAAGCTTAAATCAGGAGGTTTATTTGTCGGAAATCCAGAGCATAAAGAAAAGATTGTTTCACTAAATATTTTATCAAGTAAGCCTAAAAGAAAAGTATATTTAGAGGATGGTAGAATTAAAGCAAATATAGTTATAGACACAAGACTATCTGTTAATGAAGCGCAAATTAGTTTAAGATTAAGTGATGATAATATTAGGAAAGAGATAAAAGATAGTGCTGAAGAGAAGATAGCAAAAAAGTGTAACGAATTATTTAATAAATTTAAAATGAATGGTATAGATATTTTGAATATTGAAAGAGAATTGAACATGAAATATCCCAATCATAATATAGAAAATCCAATATCAAAGACAGATTTAGAGGTTCAAGTAAATGTTAGAATTGACGGAAGCGGAGATATTAAGGATACACAAGGAAAATAATATTATATACATAAAAGAAAAGAAGAGTATAAGTAACTTATACTCTTCTTTATTTATTATTTAAGTTTAAAGTGATTAATTTCTACTTCAAGTTTTTGAGCTAATTCCTTAAGTTCGTTAGACGCAGAAGTGAATTCACTCATAACGGCTGTTATTTCTTCAGTTGAAGCAGAAACTTCTTCTGTACTTGCTGAATTTTCCTCGGCAACAGCAGAAATACTTTGGATTCTATTTACTATATCATCTTTGTGAACATTTGTATCTCTAACTGAGGACTGAGTTTCTTTGATTCCATTCATTAGGTCATTAATAGATTCAAGTATCTTACCGAAAATTTCTTTGGTTTGATTTACTGCAGTAGTCTGTTCGCTTACAACAGTTTTTGTAGTTTCCATTGAAGTAACTGCATGTTCAGTACTTCCCTTAATTTTTCCTATTAATTGTTGAATTTTATTAGTTGCATTAGTTGATTCTTCTGCAAGTTTTCTAATTTCTTCAGCTACTACTGAGAAACCTCTTCCAGCTTCACCAGCTCTAGCAGCTTCAATAGCAGCATTAAGGGCTAATAGATTAGTCTGCTCAGCTATACTATTAATTGCATCAGTGATTAAGCCAATTTGTGCAGTTGATTCATTCATCTCATCTATGACATTAGAAACTGATATAGTTGAAGAATTTGCTTCCTCAGTTTTCGAAGTAAGTACATTAACTACCTTTAATCCATCTTGGCTAAGTGAATTAGTTTCATTGGAAATAGTATTCATCTTATTTGCTAGCTGCTCAATATTTTCAATTCTTAGTGCTAAATTATCAATAGCTTCAGCACCTTCTTGGATATCTCTAGCCTGAGAAGTTGTACCTTGAGCTACTTGGTCAATTGTTAAGCTAACTTCGTTTATAGCCTTTGCAGTTTCATTGGCACTATCGTTAATAGATACTGCAGTCTCTGTTAATGAAATTGCTGAGTTTTTAACATTATCCATCATGTTAGTAATTTGATCTAACATTTCATTGAAGTTATCACCTAACTCTAAGAATTCATCCTTTGAATCTATCTTAATTCTTGAGGAAAGATCTCCAGCAGAGGCTTTTTCAAAAATTCCTTTTAAGTTTAATACATGTTTAGTAATTGATCTACTAGTTAAGATTGAAACTATGATTGAAATAACTGCTATAGCAAAGATAATATAAAGTGTTGTATTACGAATTCCATTAGTATCAGTAGTTAGTTCAGTTTCATTCATTGCTGAAATAACTTTCCAACCAGTTATTGAATTAGTAGCATAACTAGAGAATTTCTTTTCCCCATTATATGTATAAGCTCCAAAACCTTTATCTTTTGATTGAACATCTTTCCATATATCTAATTTAGTAACATTATTAGCACCTAATTCGCTTGCCTTTGGATGAGCGATAGCATTTCCAGCTGCATCAGTTATGTACACATATCCACTATTTCCTAATTTTATGTCTGAAAGCTGTTTAGAAAGGGTATCTAAACTTAAATCAATAGATACAACACCAATGACTTGTCCATTGTTTTCAACTGCTTTAGAAACAGAGACTACAAAGGCTCCACTTGAAGCATCTTTATATGGATCTGAAAAAACAACTTTACCTTTGTTTTCAACTGCTTTTTGATACCATGGTCTTATTGTAGGATCATAATCTGCTGGTAATTGTTGAGCAGGATAAATGTCCATTTTCTTTGTAGCATGTCCAAAATATACATTTAAAAAGTCTTTATGGCTATTTTTTATATCTGCAAACAATCCCATTTCATTAGAAAGATACTCTGGATGAGCTTCTATATCTTTCAAATTAGCATTTACAGACATCATATCAGCTGTATTTTCAATACCTGTGAAGTAGTTGTCTATGCTTTTATTTACTTGTGTAAGATTCTGATCTGCAGAAACTTGAAGCTTATTGCTTAATAGGGTATAAGACTGCTTGTACGATAATATTCCAAGTATTAAAACGGGCACGATACATAAAAGTAATAGAATACTTAATAGTCTCACTCTTATGCTGCTTAAATTTAATGAATTCTTACTCTTTTTCGACATATTAAACACATCCTCTACAATATATTACATACTTTGATAATATCATATTTCTGCTTACTAATAAACAATAATATGCAAAGAAAATTCTATGTTTCTTAGTAAATTATTACGTAAATGTTATCAAAATTAGAAAAGTGAAAAATAATTGACATTTTATTATGAAATAGTTACCAATTAACCTAAATTTTCATATTATCATTTTTATGTAAATGCATTTAGATACAAGAATTATCAGGAATGGTTTATTATGATATAATAGAAATATTATCACTAGTGAATAATAAATTACCCTGGAGGGAAATATGGCTAATAATACTGCATTAACACCGATCGAAGTAGCAGAACTTCTCAAGATATCTAAAAATACTGTCTATGAATTAATTAAACGTGGAGAACTTAATTCATACAGAGTGGGTAAGAAGGTTAGAGTTGACCTAGATGATGTTGAGGAATATAAAAACAGAACAAAAAATAATAGAATGAAAAATGAAGTTATAAATGAAGTTTCTGTAGAAAATGCACAAGTGAACAACCCTTTATATTATAAAAATCCACCAACAAACCAAGGCTTTGTGATATGTGGTCAAGATATAATATTAGATATTTTATCAAGACACCTTCAGAATCATCCTAATGGAACCTTGGCATTAAGATCTTATATAGGAAGTTATGAGGGATTATATTCTCTTTATCATGGGAAGGTACATATAGCTACAGCACATCTTTGGGATGGTGAAACAGGGCAATATAATACACCTTATGTTAAAAGGTTATTACCTGGAACTCCAGCAGTGATTATAAATTTAGCTACTAGATTACAAGGATTTTATGTGAAAAAAGGAAATCCAAAAAATATAAAGAGTTTTGAAGATTTAAAAAGAGAAGATATAACATTTATTAATAGAGAAAAGGGAAGTGGAACAAGAATACTATTAGATGAATATCTTAAAAAATTAAAAATTGATTCTACTAATTTAAAGGGATATAATAGAGAATGCTTTTCTCACTTGTTAGTGGCTAGTGCAGTAGTTAGGGGAAGTGCGGATGTAGGGCTAGGAAATGAAAAAAATGGACTTCAGGTAAGTGGAATTGATTTTATTCCACTTCATAAAGAAAGATATGAGATGGTAATAAAGAAAGAGGATTTAAATAAACCTCACTTTAGGGCTGTAATAGAAATAATTAATTCTGAAGAGTTTAAATTAGAACTTGAGGGAATAGGTGGATATGATTTATCCGAGTTAGGTAAAATTGTTGCAGAAACTTAGAAAAATAAATATAATAATTAAAAATCCCAGATACTTAGAGTATTCTGGGATTTCTAATCTTCTTTTATAAAAATTAAAAAATCCTCTTTTAAGGATATTCTCCATGGTAGAGGTTTATTCTTAATTAAATTCCATTCTTCAGTAGATATGTCCCACTGAAGATTATAATCATTAGGAGAAATGGGTTCTTTGTGTAGCTTAAGATAAACCATTCTTCTGAAAGGTGTTTCACAAGTATATGAAGGCCAAACATTAAAGCTATTAATGGAATTTTCTTTGGCTAAAGTTATATAATGAGCTCGTATACCAATATGTGTAATATCCGGTAGTATTTCTTTATTTACTTTAATAGTACATTCCCAGTCAGTTAGTTCTATAGTACTTGTGGAAATAATTTTAGCTTTAGATAAATTTTTACAACCAGTTATCTTTGCAGCTGCAATAGAAGAAGGATTTTTAAATATTTCATTTTTATCTCCATTTGAAACATTACGTCCTTTTGAAATAATAACTAAGTTTTCACATAAAGCATAGGCTTCTTCTAGGTTGTGAGTCACAAACAAAGTTGATCCGCTATAATTTGATAGAGTTTCAGTCATGTGTTTTATCATTATGCTTCTTAAATGATTATCTAAAGCAGAAAAAGGCTCATCTAAAAGCAAAACTTCAGGTTCAACAGCAAGAGCTCTTGCTAATGCAACCCTTTGTTGTTGTCCACCAGATAGTTGATGAGGATAATTAGTTCTCAAGTTGCGAATCTTAAGCATATTTAAGTTCTCATTTATAATTTCTTTCTTTTGGGTTTTGGAATAACCTTTCATAGCATAAGCAATGTTTTCTTCTACAGTCATATGTGGGAAAAGAGCATAGTTTTGAAAAAGAAAACCTATTTTCCTCTTTTGAATTGGAACATTAATTCCTTTTTCAGAATCAAAAAGTATCTTGTTATTTAAAATTATTTTACCACTATCAGGCTTCATTAAACCTGCAATACATTTTAAGGTAATACTTTTACCACAACCAGACTCACCTAGTAAACCTAGTGTATGATTGTTAGACTCAAAGCTTACATGAAGATTAAATCCAGGCAAGGATTTTTTTATATCTACGAAAAGACTCATCTATCTATCCCTCCTTTAATGGAAAGATTGTTTCCCTTTCTAGTAAAGAAATTACTTAAAAGTATTACTATAAGTGAGAGAGTAAATATTAGTAATACCCAAAGTATTGCTTTGTCCATTTCTCCGCCTTCCATAGCAAAAAAAATTGCTATAGGAATGGTTTGAGTTTTACCAGGAATATTACCAGCAATCATAAGAGTTGCACCAAATTCACCTAAGGATCTTGTGAATGCAAGAATTGTACCAGCAGCAATTCCGGGCCAAGCTAAAGGAATTGTTATAGTCCAAAATATTCTAAGCTCTGACACACCAAGAGTTCTTGCGGCATTTAGTAAATTTTCATCTATTTGAGCAAAGGCACCTTTAGATGTTCTATACATTAACGGAAAGGCAACAACGGAAGCAGCAATAACAGTTGCTGGCCAAGAAAAAATTACATTTATCCCTATTGAATAAAGAAGCTTACCTATAGGGCTATTTCTACCGAATATCACAAGTAGAAAGAAGCCTAATACGGTAGGAGGTAGTACCATTGGTAAAATGAAAATAGTATCTATAATACTATGAAATCTACCTTTTTTTATAGTTAAAAACCAAGCCGCTATTATTCCGAGGAAGAAGGTAATAGTTGTTGCAAAAAAGGCAGTTTTCATTGATATCCATAAAGGTGTTAAGTCCATTTCCATAGGTAATACCTCCTTGATTATTTTTATTTTGGCATAAAAGTAAACCCGTATTTTTCAAAAACAACTTTCGATTTATCGCTGGATAGATATTTTAGAAATTCATTAGCAGCATCAGCATTTTTACTATCCTTTAAAACAGCAGCAGGATATAAAACCGGGCTATAGGAATCTGATGGTGCTTCGCAGATTATTTTTACTTTTGAAGAAGTTTTTGCATCAGTTTCGTAAACAACACCTGCATCCGCATTTGCGCTTTCAGTCCAAGTTAATACTTCTTTAACGTCTTTTCCATAAACAGCTTTGTTTTTAACTTTATCTAATATGTTAAGTTTAGTAAAAACCTGTTCAGCATATTGACCAGCAGGTACGCTTTTTGCTTCTCCTAGAGCAATTTTTTTCACTGAATCATTTACGATATCTTTAAAAGAAGTAAGACTTAATGAACTTTCATTAGGTACGATTAAAACAACCTTATTACCAAGTAGATTTATACGAGAATCATCTTGAATTAAACTTTTATCTTTTAATGAATCCATTTGCTTCGGAGCTGCAGATATAAATATATCGGCTTCAGCCCCTTGTTCTATTTGTTGTTCAAGAGTACCAGATGCTCCAAAATTATAAGTTAATTTAACATTTGGTTTATCTTTAGTATATAAAGTCTTAATTTCCTCCATTGAATCCTTTAAGCTTGCAGCAGCTGATATGGTAAGTGTTATTTGTTTATTATCAGCAGAAACATCTTTAGCTTTTTGGGAACAACCAGTAGCTGAAATGGTTAAGACAGTAGTTAAAATAGATATAATTATTTTTTTTGTGTACCTCATAAATAGACCCCTCTTTTTGTAAATATAATGACATAAAGTGATAAAACGTGATTGAAATATACGGAAGTGAAATGTTTTATACTGTTTTATAACGTTTTGTACTGTTTTGTTATATTATAAAAGCATTGAAAGTAAAAATCAATATTTTAAAAATAAAAGAAAATATATACAAAAAATAAAAAGAAAATGTTTTCCGATTGATATATAATTAATTTAAAAGTGAGTTTGGTGGGAAATTGTTAAATATTATTTGAAGTTTCTTAAGTTTATATGATTATGGGGGATTTCAAGTTTATTGTGTTGATAGCTTGTGGAGAAATATGATACAATAATTGAAATATTTAACAAATTGGATAGATAGGAGGGAGTAGATATGTCATTAATTAAACCGTTAGCTTTGAAGCCAGGAGATAAGGTAGCAACTATAAGCCTTTCTTGGGGTGGGGCTGGAGATAGGGACATTATTTGGAGATACAATGTTGGTAAGAAGAGACTTGAAGAAGAATTTGGCCTGCAAGTTGTAGAAATGCCAAATACATTAAAGGGAACTGAATTTATTTATAACAATCCTGAAAAACGAGCTGAGGACTTAATGATGGCATTTAAGGATAAATCTATTAAAGGGATTTTTTCTTGTATAGGTGGAAATGAAAGTATTAGAATTCTACCATATATAGACTTTGATGTAATCAGAAATAATCCTAAAGTATTTATAGGTTATTCAGACACAACAATAACTCATATGATATGCTATAAAGCTGGATTATCTACTTTTTATGGTCCATCTATTTTATGTGAATTTGCTGAGAATGTAGCAATGCATGACTATACAAAACACTGGGTGAATAAGGTTCTATTTGATAAGGTCGTAATAGGAAATATTCCAGCTTCTGATGTTTGGACAAGTGAATTATTGCCTTGGGAAGAGAAAAATAAGAATATATCTAGAAAATTAGTAAAGAATCATGGATATGAATTATTACAGGGCAATGGGAAAGTTCAAGGAAGATTAATTGGTGGATGTATTGAAGTTCTAGAAATGATGAAAGGCACTGAATTGTGGCCAAGCATTGATGAATTTGAAAATGGAATTTTGTTTTTTGAGACTTCAGAAGATAAACCAGATCCAGCACTTGTAGAATGTTGGGTAAGAAGTTATGGTACACTTGGAATTCTAAATAAAATCAATGGAATAGTTTTCGCAAAACCTTATGATGATTGCTATTATGATGAATATAAAGAAGCTATATTAACTGTTGTAAGGAATGAGTTAAAGCTTAAAAATCTACCTATTTTATATAATGTGAATTTTGGGCACACTTCACCAATGTGCATATTGCCTTATGGTGCTTTAGCAGAAATAAATTGCGAAGATGTTTCCTTTAGCATATTAGAATCTGGCGTTATATAAATTAATACATGGGGGAATTATTGTGAATTCAAATAAAGAGGATTTAGAAAAAATGATAGAAGAAATAGATGAATTTAATAAAAGTGTTAATAGCCCTTCATATTGGACCACAGGAAAACAAACACTTCCAATTAAAAATTTTGGTAAATCAAAAATGGGATTGATTGTTGTTGGAAGTTTGGGAATTTTGTTTTCAATAATTATATTAATCATAATGGGTTCAAGTGGAAATATAGATGCCTCAAATGTATTTAGCTTAATACCTGTCCTTTTATTTTCAGTATTGTTTTTTATAAAAGGAATAAAAATATCAAAGTAGAAGAGTATTTAATTCTATAATTTTTCTGATATAATTGGTCATAAGAGATAAAAACACGATTCGGTTGGTAGTCCGGATGCATAGATAATAACTTTGTAAGTAACCTGCCCTCCTGGGGTTGTCCGTTCTCTGTATTTATATACAATTCAGGAGGAAACAAAAAATGAATACGGAAATTAAACTTACGGTCTATTTTCAGGACCCTTTTTGGGTTGGAGTCTTTGAAAAGTCTGAAGGAGATAAGCTGTCTGTAGCTAGAGTTGTGTTTGGTTCAGAACCCAAGGATTACGAAGTATATGAATATATACTTAGAAATTATAATGCCTTGAAATTTAGTATTTCTCTTCAGGTTGAAAAAGAAATAGCTAGAGTAATAAATCCTAAAAGACTTCAAAGAAAGCTAAAGAAAGAAATTCAAGAGAAGGGCATAGGAACAAAAGCCCAAGAAGTTATGAAGCTTCAGTATGAAACTCAAAAGGAAGAAAGACGACATAGAAGAAAAGAATATCGTAAGGAAATTGAAGAGGAAAAATTCATAAAAAAGCAAGAGAAGAAGAAACAAAAGAAAAAAGGACATTAGTACAATTAAATATTTATGAATTATTAAAGAGTATCTCAAATTATTTTTGGGATACTCTTTTTTGTGTACGAGGATATATTAAAAATTTATAATTTAGTTCTTTACAATGGTAAAAAGTAGGAGTAAAATTTAATTAAACAGTGTTCAATAAAAATACACTGTTCAAAGATGGAGGGGCATATGAGTATATCTGAAAGAAGAGAAAATGAAAAAGAGGCTATAAAAAATAAAATAATAGATGCAGCAAAAGAAATCTTAGTTGAAGAAGGCTTCGAAAAGTTATCAATAAGGAAGATAGCAAATAAAATAGAGTATTCTCCAGGAATTATTTATCATTACTTTAAGGATAAAGGTGAAATTATTTCTGTAATGGTTGGAGAAGGGTATAAGAGAATATTAGAGACCACAAGTAAAGTGCCTTTGAATAGGGAAAATCCAGAAAAGACATTAGAGGAAGGCTTAAGACTTTATATAGATTTGATGCTGAAATCACCAGAAGAATTCAAAATTATATTAATGAGTAACATTGAAGAAGTTAAGGATAAGGTAAATATATTAGAGAGAGGAATCTCAAAAGAAAGAAAAAGTCTTCAAGGCTTATGCAATTTAGTAAACTTAGGAATGGAAACAGGGAAATTTAAACCTATGGATGTTGAACTTACAGCCCAAATATTATGGACTGCAACTCATGGATTAATTTCTAGACTTATTTTAGAAGAAAATATTTCAAAAGAGCAAAAAGAAAGGCTTATTAATCATCACTTTGAAATACTTATTAAAGGAATAAAGATTTAAAAGGAGAGTTAATTATGAAAACTTTAATTGTCTACTCTACAAAGCATGGATTTACTGAAAAATGTGCTCAGATACTTGAACAATCCCTAGATGGAGAGGTTCAAAAGCTAGACCTAACTAAAGGAGGAGAAGCTGATTTATCAAAATACGATAAGATTATTATTGGTGGATCAATTTATATGGGACAAATACTAAAGGAAGTAAAAACTTTTTGCACTAAAAATCTTGATACCCTTAAAAATAAAAAAGTTGCATTTTTTATTTGTGGTATGAGAGATGGAGCAGAAGCAGAGCAAGAAATAAATATGGCTTACCCAAAGGAACTTTTAGAAACTTCAATAACTAAGGGATTCTTTGGTGGAGAATTTACTTTTAGTAAGTTAAATTTTCTAGAGAGATTTATTGTAAAGAAGGTTACAAAAAGTGATAAAGATAGCTCAACTTTATCAAAAGAAAATATAGATAAATTTGCGAAAATTATAAATAGAGCTTAATTAATATAAGGGAGAAGTATTATGAAGAAGGTTTTAAAAGTATTGCTGACTGTATTAGTTATTATTATTTTAGTTATTGCTGGTGGAATATTTTATATGACTAGAGGATTAAGTTCAGGGAAAGAAGTAAGTGTGAATAAAATAGATGTATCAAAATTAAGTGATGGTGTTTATCACGGTCAGTATAAAGATGGAAGATGGACTAATGAATTAGATGTAACAGTAAAGAATCACAAGATTACTGATATAAATGTAACAAAAGATGTTAAGTTTAATCTATCTGATGTAACAAAGAATATTACTAAAGAAGTTATAGATAAACAAAACACAGACGTGGATATTGTATCAGGTGCAACTGTTACAAGTAAAGCATATCTTAAAGCAATAGAAAATGCGCTAAGCAAATAAGTTAAAAAACAGGTACATGCTTAATTATTAGGAGCATGCAGCTGTTTTTTCTTATTTTATGCAAATTGTCTTGAAAAATAGTATAATTGAAATTAAAACAATGAGATAACAAAGGAGAATTTTATGTTTGAAATATCATTTATAATAAATCATTCTAATATAGAGGATGTTCTCGAAAGGTTAGAAGAGATAGGATTAAGTTCAACTTATTATGAAACTCCATTCCAAGTTACGATAGATAACAATGGTTATGGATATTATGAAAAAGAAGATGAGGATATTCTCTTAAAGGTATATCCTGATTGTGAAAGTGAAGATGAATGTTTAAAAGTTATAGATAGAATCAAGAATACATTAAAGTTAGATGAAGATATTAATTTATCTGAAATAAATGAGGGAAATTGGCAAGAGCCCTTTGAACCTGTAGATTTGAAAAATGGATGGGTTATAGGGGAGCCGTCACTTATATTAGAGAACTATAAGAAAATAAATTTTGAGCCTCAGGGATCCTTTGGTACAGGATTACATGAAACTACCCAAGATATGCTTAGATATATATTAGATTTAGATTTTAGTGATAAAAAAGTATTAGACCTAGGTGCTGGTTCAGGAATTCTTGGTATTGGAGCAGCACTAAAAAATGCATCTAAAGTAGTTGCTTTAGATATTAGAGATGTGACCATGGAAGTTATGCATAATGCTGCATTAAATAATCTATCTAATGTAGAAGTGTTAATAAAAGATGTTACAAAAGAAAAATTAGAGGTTAAAGAGAAATATGATTTTGTTTTTATAAACATAGGAGGGGAAGAAACCCTAGCTTCAATGGAACTAATTAATTCTGTAATAGAGTCTAATGGTATATTATTAGTATCAGGATTAGTAGAATGGAGTTATGAGGAAGTATTTAAACAAATAGAAGTTAAAGGGTATTCTTTAGTTAAAAAGACAAAAAGTAATGAATGGGTAACTTTATTTCTTCAAAAATCAATATAAGTAAGAGGAGTTTTTACAATGAGTAGTAAGATATTTTATTTTTCGTCTACAGGTAATTCCCTGTATGTTTCAAAAGAGATAGGAAATAGTTTGGAGAATTGTGAGCTTATTTCAATTCCTAAAGCTTTAAAAGAAGGGGAGCTTGAGTATGAAGCTGATGTGATAGGTTTTGTATTTCCACTTCATAGCTTTTCACTGCCAATTTTAGTTAGAGAATTTATATCTAAAATAGTTATTAAAAATAATCCATATATATTTGCAGTTCAAGTAACTGGAGGAGGACATACAGATAACTCCTTTGCGGAAATAAATGAATTTTTAAAAACTAATAATAGAATAAATAATCATGCTGAAGTGAAATACATTTCAAATTATACAAGGATGGGATTAAATCCAACAGAAGAAAGAACAATTAAAGCAATTGAAGCCAATAAGGAACTGTTAAGTAACTTTATAGTATCCTTAAAGAACAGAGAGATAAAGAATAAGGATTTTAAAAAGGGCTTTAGTAGTTTAATGAATAGGGCTTGGAGAGAGTTATATAAAAATAAAGATAAAAAATTTAATGTAAATGAGGATTGTATTAACTGTAGTATTTGTGAAAGAATATGCCCAACAGATAATATTAAAATGGTGAATGAAAGACCAACTTGGAATGGCAAGTGTGTGGATTGTATGGCTTGCATAAATGCGTGTCCTAAGAAAGCAATTAATCTAGGTAATTCAACAATAAATAAAAATAGATATAGAAATCCATATATAAAAATAGAAGAGTTAATTTAAATAAACATTTATAGGGAGTTTGGGTTTATGAAGGAACTAAATAATGAGGAAGTATTAAAAATCATTGAAAAACATAAAAAATACTTTAGAACTGGTGAAACAAGAAATATAGATTTTAGATTAAGTAAATTAAATGATCTTAAAAAAGTGATTAAGGAAAATGAAAGCTTAATTCTAGAAGCCTTAAAAAAGGATTTAAATAAATCAGAATTTGAGGGATATGCTTCAGAAATAGGGTACTTATATGATAGTATAAAATATTTTACTAAGAACCTAAGAAAGCTCGCAAAGGTGAAAAAAGTCAAAACTCCGTTAGTTCATTTTGGTTCAAAAAGCTATATATATTCAGAACCTTATGGAGTAGTCTTGATTGTTGGGCCATTTAATTATCCTTTTCAACTAATATTTGAACCTATAATTGGGGCTATAATTGCAGGGAATTGCGCAGTAATTAAACCTTCAGAATTTACTCCAAATGTAGCAAAGGTAGTAGAGAAAGTTATAAAAGAAACCTTTGAAGAGGAGTATGTCAGCGTTGTGCAAGGAGCAAGAGATACTACGGCAGCTTTAGTTAATGCACCGTTCGACTATATTTTCTTTACTGGAAGTGTTCCAGTTGGAAAAGTAGTTATGGAAGCAGCTGCTAAAAATCTTGTGCCTGTAACATTAGAACTAGGTGGGAAAAGTCCTTGTATAGTAGATAAAGAAGTAAATCTACATATAGCAGCTCAGAGAATTGTTTGGGGAAAGTTTATGAATGCAGGACAGACTTGTGTAGCTCCTGATTATTTATTAGTTCATAAAGAAATAAAAACTAAGCTTATTGATAAAATATTAGAGCAGATAGAATTGTTTTATGGAATAGAGATAAAAACAAGTAATGATTTTGGTAGGATAGTTAATGAAAGACAGTTTGATAGGCTTGTAGAGCTTATAGATGAAAAGAAAGTTGTGTTTGGAGGAAGAACCCATAAGGAAACGCTCTATATAGAACCCACCATTATGGACAATGTGACACTAGAGGATAAGGTAATGGAGGATGAAATCTTTGGACCGATATTACCTATTCTAGAATATAACAATATTGAAGAAGTAATAGAAATAGTAAATTCTAGACCTAAGCCTCTAGCATTATACTTATTTACTGAAAATAAAGAAGTAGAGGATAAAATTATAGCAGAAATCTCTTATGGTGGTGGGTGCATTAATGATACGATGACCCATTTAGTTACGCCTTACCTGCCTTTTGGTGGTGTTGGTAATTCAGGCATGGGTTCATACCATGGTGTAAAGAGCTTTGAGACTTTTTCCCATAAAAAAAGTGTTCTAAAGAAAAGTACAAAAATAAATATGAGTTTTATTTTTCCACCATATACAAAGGAAAAGGTAAGTTTATTAAGAAAAGTAATGAAGTAAATAAGTTAGGGAGTATTCGGATTGAATACTCCCTAACTTTTTACATAATTGATATTTACTTTATGAAAACTATATTATAGTATAAAACTATATAGCAAATGATAATCAAAATCAACTGAGGAGGAGCGATAAATGAGTGAAATAGCAAAAAGATTGAATCAGTGCAGGAAACCTACTGGAGAGTTAGGAAAATTTGTGGTTGATGATATGAATCAAAATCATTATGAATTAACAGGCTGGGGATTTGATAAACTTTCAATAAAAGAAGAGGGTATTATTTTAGATATTGGCTGTGGTGGAGGGAGAACAGTTAATAGATTAGCTAGTTTATCTAAGAACGGTAAGGTGTATGGAATAGATTATTCTTTAGATTGTGTAAGCTGGGCAAGTGAATTTAATAAAGAACTTATTGATGAAGGAAGGGTATATATATCTAACGCAAGTGTTGAAAATTTACCATATGATGATGAAATGTTTGATATTATTACTGCTGTTGAGACTATATATTTTTGGCCAGACTTTTTAGCAAATATAAAGGAAGTTCTTAGAGTTTTAAAACCATCTGGAAAATTCTTGATTGTAAATGAAGTGTATTCAAGTGAGAGGTTTAAGGAGAGGAATGATGAGTTTTTAGCAACTGGAAAGATGAAAATATACTCTCCAGAAGAATTAAAAGATTTATTAATGAAGGCTGGATATAAAGCTATATCTATTGATGTAATAGAAGAACGAAATTGGCTAAGAGCAGTAGCAGAAAAATAGTGAATTAAGAAGATGTAGTAATAAAATAGCATTACTGCATCTTTTTCTTTTATTTTAAGCACAAAAAATAAAACAAGAAAAACAAACTAATCTTCCAGTGAATTACTATATTTTGTTGTTATGGGATATATTTGAATTTAACTCAAAGGATTTTAAATAAGTTTTTTATAAAAGATGTATATTGTAGCTAATATACAAAATAATGTAAAAAAATTAAAAGTATTTATTAATTATACTTATAAAACAATAATTTATATTGCAAAAAAATTTAGTTATAAGTCACATCTAAAAAAACAAGTTTTTTAAAGTTAACACTTATAATGAAGAGGTGAAATATTTATACAAAGAGGTGAGATATATGTTCCATGAAAAGTTAGATAAATTTCCTAAAGATTTTCTTTGGGGTTCAGCGTCGGCAGCATATCAAGTAGAAGGTGCTTGGGAAGAGGATGGAAAAGGTCTTTCAATATGGGATGAATATGTAAAGATTCCTGGAACAACATTTGAAGGTACCGATGGTAGTGTAGCAGTTGATCATTATCACAGATTTAAAGAAGATGTAAAATTAATGGCAGAGATGGGATTAAAGGCATACCGTTTCTCAATTGCTTGGTCACGTATTTATCCAGAAGGAAGAGGACATGTAAATGAATTAGGTTTGAAGTTTTATGATGACTTAATTAATGAATTGATAAAATACAACATAGAGCCAGTTATTACAGCATATCATTGGGATTTACCTAAAGCACTTCAAGATTTATATGGAGGCTGGGAATCAAGAGAAATAATAGATGATTTTAATAATTATTGTGTGACTTTATATAAGAGATATGGGGATAGAGTTAAATACTGGGTTACATTAAATGAACAAAATGTATTTATCGGATTAGGTTATAGTACAGCATTACACCCACCAGGTGTAAAGGATACAAAGAGAATGCTTCATGCAAATCATATTGCAAGCTTAGCTAATGCTAAAGCAATACAATCTTTTAGAGACATTGTAAAGGATGGTAAAATAGGACCAAGCTTTGCTTATGGACCAGTTTACCCATTAGATTGTTCTCCAGAGAACATGTTAGCTTTTGAAAATGCATTAGAACATAACAATCATTGGTGGATGGACGTTTATGCATGGGGAAAATATCCAAGAATTATGTATAGAGAATTGGAAAAGAGAGGGGTAGCTCCTGAAATTCAGCCTGGAGATTTAGAATTATTAAAGGCTGGAAAGCCTGACTTTATGGGAGTTAATTATTATCAATCAGGAGTAGTAGCTTCAAACCCACTAGATGGAGTTAGTGAAGGTAAGATGAATACAACAGGTAAAAAAGGTACTACAAGTGAAAGTGGAGTGCCAGGGTTATTTAAAAACACAAAAAATCCGTACCTAAAGACTACTGATTGGGATTGGGCTATTGATCCTACAGGTTTAAGAGTTGGACTTAGAAGAATAACTAATAGATATGATTTACCTGTTTTAATAACTGAAAATGGGTTAGGTGCATATGATACTTTAGAAGAAAATGATGTTGTAAAAGATGAGTATAGAATAGATTATTTAAGAGCTCATGTTGAGGCTTGCAAAGAAGCAATAACAGATGGAGTAGATCTACTTGGTTACTGTACTTGGTCATTTACAGACTTATTAAGCTGGCTAAATGGATATCAAAAGAGATATGGTTTCGTATATGTAAATAGAGATGAACATAGCGAAAAAGATTTAAGAAGAATAAAGAAAGATAGTTTCTATTGGTATAAAAAAGTTATAGAAACAAATGGAGAAGAATTCTAAAAAATTAGCTGGGGACGGTTAACAACAATTGACATAATGTACAAACATTATTGTAAAAAGTTGTTAACCGTCCCCAATTTTGATATAAACACAATAAAATTCTTAACAATTACTTATTTTTATGATTTTAGTATAGTAATAGGAAGGTTAATTTGATAAATTAGTAATATAGAATAAAAATTTATCGAAAATGTGCAGGGAGAGGGTAATTTGAATTTTATTGAAAAGAATTTAACCAGTAACACATTTAAAAGAGTTATGGCACTTTTGTTTTTAGGTGTAATATTATTTTTATTTAGAGACTTTATGTCTTTGATATTTTTAACTTTAATTGAAACCATAGTTGTTTTAGATATATCGAAACTTATTTATAAAAAGTTAGGATTCAAAAAGGTCTTAAGTAAAAAGATTACAAATATTATTTCGTTCTTTTTAGTACTCTCGGGTATAGTTGGATTTTTACTGTTTTTTATTCCTGACATAGTAAATCAAGTTAATATGATAATAACGCAGTTTAGGGATTTTGATTTTTCAAACCTTACATCTCTTTTGGAAAAATATAATATTAACATAGATCAAGAAACCATTATGAAAGGTGTTTCAAGTATTAATGGAATTACTTTTAAAACCTTTAGTTATGTTAAGGCTACTGGAGTTAATATTGGATTATCATTTTTATTAACATTTATGTACATACTTGAAGAAGAGAAGCTTAGAAAATTTCTTACTAGATTCGAAAAAGGAAGAAGTAAGTTTCTATATACCTATTATAAAAATCTTGCAAAGAAATTTATGAAGTCTTTTGTAGTTGTAATTGAGATGCAGCTAGTTATATCTTTTATAAATACAACTCTTTCATGCATTATACTTAGCTTACTTGGCTTCAATAATGTGTTTATCTTAGGATTAATGATGTTTATGCTAGGATTAATACCTGTACTAGGAGTAATAATTTCATTTATTCCTCTTGGGATATGTGCATTCCAAGTTGGTGGAATTTCAAAAGTTATTTCAGTTTTAGTAATGATAATTGCACTACACATGTTAGAAAGTTATATTTTAAATCCAAAGATTATGTCTACAGCTGTAAACTTACCTATATTTATTACATTTGCTGTTTTGATTTTATCAGAGCATTTTATAGGACCATGGGGAATGATAATAGGTATTCCTATATTTGTATTCTTAGTTGAATTGGTAAGTGGAGAAGATAGTGAAATAAGCATTTAGATAACTGAGTTGGTATTTTCAGTGTTTTATAACTGAATACCAACTTTTTTTATTTCAATATATTTCAAATTATGGTATAATATATTCCATTATTAAGTGGAAGGGGAATATAAATGAAGTGTTATATTTATTTAACAGCTGGCTCATATAACAATGAAAAACCTGAGGTTTCATTAGATGTATATTCTGTTAGAAGAGATGGAGATTATCTTATGATAGAGGATACAAATGGATATAGTCATATAGTAAATATGATTGAAGTTTTTGCAGTTACTTATAAATAATTCCAAGTTTCTTAGAAAGGTAAAACAGCATGGAAAAAGTTGATATGTATACAGTTTATGAGAATTGGAAACGTGGATTAGATAGATTTAGATGGCAGCTAATTTCAACACCCTTTGCATCTTCAAAGGAGTTTGTAAAGGAGCTTGATTTATCTGAATCTATAATGAAAAAAAGTATATCAAAGATTATTCCAGTATCAATTTTAGAATTAATAAAAGAACAAAAAGAAAATCAAGTTTTATTGATAGATTTAAAGGGTGAGGATAACTTAGATCTAGCATTAGAGTTAAATGTGAATTTTGGAATTACACCAGTTTTAGTATTTGCACATATATTTCATAAGAAGGCTATAGTTGGTTCTAAAGAATTGCTCCTTAAGCTTATAAAATATTCTTATGAAATAAAAAATATAGAAAATAAATATGCATTATTACTTGATTACAATCGATTTAGTGATAAGGAATTTTCCAAAAGAGAATTTTTTAATAACCAATATAGATTAACGGAAGAAGAAATGCCATATGCAGAGGATTTTAATCAGTGGGGAATTGATGAGGTAATTATTGTCTCAGCGAGTCCAATGAAGATTGATTTAAAAGAATATGTTGAGTATTTGGAAAATAATAATATTAAAGTAAAAGTAAATTTAATTAATTAAATAGAGGGGATAATATGGACAAGACATGGAAAAAGAAAGCTTTATCGCTAGCTTTAATGACTACAGTTACAGTAGGTGCCCCTACCGTATTATTAGGGTGTGAGAGTACTCCAAAAGTTAATGAAGTGGCAACAGAGGATAATCAAGATGATGCTTATCATGGAACTGGACAGGAACCATTTATGTTCCCAGAAACAGATAAAAGTAAATCAGCTTTAAGAGAAGATGAGGTGGTCTCCCATTACACCTATGTAAACTATAGAAGTATAGGATGGACTGCTTGGCAAGGGGCAAAGGATAACACCAATATTACTTCTTCAGAAGAGGGTAAAAGTAAGGGCTATTCCTCATTTATAAGATCAAGTGCGGGAGCTTAGGATAAGGGAAGGATAGTTATATGTATAAGAATTATTGGGATAAACTCCTTTTTGAATATAAGCTTATACATTCAAAAAGAATAAAGAATATATATTCAGATGTTCCATATTTTATGGAGAAAGAAATTTATAGTGAATTTATTAATACTGCCAAAGTTATAAATGATATAGCAGTTAAAATACAAAATGGAATAAATTCAGAGTTTCAAGATTTTAAAAATTATATACCTCCCTTTAAATATATTAATGAAATATTATCATTAAGACGAGAAGAGATTCCAATATTCTGGAGCAGATTTGATGGTTTTATTAGGGAAGACATTAATGAGAAGAAAGTATTTTATAGTGAACTTAATTATGATAAGCCTTGCGCTCAAAGAGAATGTATGGTGGCAGAGGAAACATTAAAGGGGTATGGAAATATAAATGAAGGGTTTTTAGAAAAATTTATAAATAATTTTTACAAGATAAAAGATAAATATTATAAAAGCTCAAGAATTAAAGTAGCATTACTTGTGGACCCAGCTCATTATGAAGAAACACATTTAGCCTTGCTTTTTATTGAGAAATTAAGAAATAAAGATATTGAATTAATATTAAGTTCAGCAGAAAATATATATGTAGATAATGGTGAAGTGTTTTGTTTTCAAGAAAAAATCGACGTTATTTTAAGATTATATCCAACTGAATATTTATATGAAATTCCAGATTTCTTAGATATTTTAAAATTATTTGATCAAGGAAAAATATTGATTTTAAATGATCCGAGAGTAATTATAGCTCAATGCAAAAATCTTTATACATATCTTTGGGTTTTAGTAGAAAACAAGGATACAAGACTTAATGATAGAGAAAGAAAGGCTGTAATAAACTCTTTGCCATATACAGAAATTTTAACTGATGAAAATTTAACTGAAGCCTCAAGAAACAAGGACAAGTACGTAATTAAGCCTGTTTATGGAAGATATAGTGATGATGTGTTTATAGGAAAGCTATATAGTGAAGAAGAATGGAAAGAGGTTATTGATTATATTAAAATTTCTAAATTTGAAAAGCCATATATTATACAAGAATTTATAAAGCAGAAGCAGGAAACAACATATTATTATGATGGAGAATTTAGAATTCCAAAGGATGGATACGGAAACTTTGGGATATATTTTTCTCTAGATGAAGTGATTGGTACATGTGTTAGATGGAATCCAGACTATCTTACAAATGATGAGTATACTTGGTTTACACCAATTGGAATTGAAGAAGAGAAGTTTAGAATAACTCCAGAATATTTTAAATTAAAGGACATAGATTCAAGAATAATAGTAGAAGGTGAATTTTCAGGCTTAAATATATGGAATAAGGAATATATTAATACTTCCATTGGAGTGCTAGATGAAAATAAATTAAACGAACTCAAATATGCTACAGAGGAACTTTCTAAAATATTTATTAAAACAAGAGATTATATTAAGCAGAATATTGATGTTTTTAAAGATATACTAAGCATTGATGGCTTAGAAAAAGTAATTAAGAAAGATGAATGTGAAGAACTAACATTTCTAGGAAGAATGGACTGGGCACTAGATAGTTATAACAATTGGAAACTCCTAGAGTTTAATTCAGAAACTCCAGCAGGGGTTGCAGAGGCAATTTTTGTTGAAGAAATATTGTTTGATGAAATAGAAAAAAGAACTTCAAATCTAAAAGATGTAAGAAGAATAAATGAAAAATTGAAAGATATGATATTTCAAGAGGGAAAGAAAATAATCGATAGTTATGATTTAGATAATCCAACTATAGGATTTATTTCTTTAACCTATTATGAAGATTGGGTAAATACAAATGCTATATATAAAATATTTAAAGAAAAATATAATTGTGTTTGTGGAAATATTGAAGACATGGAAATAAGAATAGATGGTCTTTATCTTTATAATGAAAAGGTTGATGTTGTATTTAGATATTATCCGCTTGATTGGATGAAAGATGAGGAAGATATTGAATGTAATAAGTTATTAGAAATAGCTTCTGAAAAAGTATTTTTCTTAAACCCTGCAAATACAATAATAACTCAGTCAAAAGCATTATTTCCAATTATATTTCAACTTATAAAAAATAAATTTTATACAAGTAGGGAAGAGGAGATTATTAGGAGTTATATTCCCCATACAACCTTTGATATTGAAGAATTAGTGAGCAATGATTTTTTCATAAAGCCTTTGCTAGGGAGGGAAGGAACTAAAGTTGTTCCGAGCTATAAGCTTAGGGAAATTCCTGATGAAGATATTGTGTTTCAACAAAGCGTATTAACTAAGACTTGTGGAGACAAAAAATATGTGATATTTGGAACATATGTTACTGGAAGTAATTTTGCTGGGGTTTATACAAGACTAGGTGAGGAAGTAACTACAAAAGAATGCTCTTACATTCCATTAACAACAAAGGTATTATAAGATGTAAATTAAAACCCTATAATAAGGAGTAAAGAAGGGGTAGTATGAGAAAGAAAGTAAAAAGAATTGCAAAGCAAAGAAAACAAAATAATAAAAATTCACACTCAACTTTTAATAACTATAACAGAAATAGATTAGCTAATAGTAATAGCTTCTACAGAACAAAAAGGCCTTCATCAAAAGAAGTATTTGCTACAGTTGCCACAGTTTTAGGTATAGCAGTGATTATAGTAGGAATAATAGTATTTGTTTCAACTAAGCTTACTAAAAGCAATCCTGATACAATTAGTATATTTAGTGGTAAGACCTATTTAGCATCTTTAAATATAAACTCTAGTTCAAAGTACAAAGATGTACTATACGAAACTGATAATCTTCACAGCTTTGATGGAATAGTATTAGGTGAAAGTGAATACAATGGTGAAAAAAGATTTAGATTTTGCGTAGATAAGAATGGAATTACTTCATATGATACTGAAATTACTGATGCTCAAGGTCAATTATTCGAATCACCAACATATAAAGGGGTAGGAAAAGTTGAGGTTTATAAAAGAACTTATACAAATTCAAATGGAGAAGCAAAAGATACTTTCTACTATAAAATATATTGTGATCAATCCGAAGTTAAACAAGTTAGTTTAGATAGTTAAAATAGTTTAACAACAAAGATAATCATATTGTCTTTGTTGTTATTTTTTTTGCTTAAAAAATATGAAAATTTTGTAGAAACATATAGAAATAAAGTATTATTTGTAAAGTATTGAATTTTAGTATAAAGTATTCGATAATTAAAGTATAGGAATAAGTGTGCATTATTTTTATTAGTAATGGAGGGGGAAAAATGAAGAAAATAAGTAGTAGAATAATAGCATTAATAGTGACCATTGTTCTTGGTACAGGCTTATCTATTGGTGGATTTTCTGTATACGTTGTCAATTCTGTAAAAGATGACATTTTGAAGCAACAGAAAGAGCAGATGCTAAGTAGTTATGATTTAACTATTAAAAATCAGGTTGAATCAGCAATTTCTGTTTTGGATGGTTTAAACAGTAAATATAAAAAGGGCGAAATAACTTTAAATGAGGCTCAAAAACAAGGTGCAGATTTACTTAGAAATATGAAGTATGGAAAAGAAGGATACTTTTGGGCTGATACTTTAGATGGAACTAATGTGGTTCTTTTAGGGAAGGATACTGAGGGAAAGAACAGATTAGATGCCAAAGATACAAAAGGAAATTCTTACATGAAAGACATAATTGCTAACAGTCAAAAACCAGAAGGTGGTTATGCAGATTATTATTTTCCTAAAGCAGGAGAAACAGAAAGCTTGCAAAAAAGAGCTTATAGTAAATATTATGAACCTTTTGGATGGGTAATAGGAACAGGTAATTACATAGATACTATAGATAAAACTATAGCGGATCAAGAGAATGCTGCTAATAGTGAGGTATATGGTAAAATAATGATATTAGTTGGTATTGCACTAGTAGCCATTGTGTTAGCAATATTATTAGGATCATACATAGGGAAGAAAATATCTAAACCAATTTTAAGGATAACTGAACTTATAAACAAGACATCAGCATTGGATTTAGAATACGATTCTAGCTTTGAAGAGATTAAGAAATATAATGATGAAATGGGAACTATAGCTAATGCTGTGGTCAATCTTAGAGCAGAGCTTAGAAATATTATTACTGAGCTTGCTACATCTTCAGAAAGTATTCTTGTAAATGCAGACATATCGTCTGATGGAGCTCAAGGACTAGCACAAAATACAGAGGCTATATCTCAAACTATGGATGAAATTGCAAAAGGTTCTGTTGAACAAGCTGAAAATTATCAAGAGATAGTAGCAGCCTTCCAAAGCTTTACTGAAAAAATAACTAACGTTACTAAGGGGTCAGAAGAACTTAAGAGAATATCTAACAATACCATAGAAGCAAATAGTAAAGGAAAAGGAAGTTTAGAAGTTCTAGTTAATAAGTTCGAGGAAAATAAAGTAGCTTTAAATGAGATTGGAGACAGTATAACAACCTTAAGAGAAAAATCTAATTCAATAGGAAATATCGTAGGTAAAATTGGTGAAATTGCAGAACAAACTAATCTGCTTGCACTAAATGCAGCAATTGAAGCAGCTAGAGCAGGAGAGCAAGGAAAGGGTTTTGCAGTAGTTGCGGAAGAAGTTAGAAAACTTTCGGAAGAAGTAAATAACGAAACCAAGGAAATTACAACAGTTATTAAAGAAATTCAAGATAAGATTAATATATCTCAAGTCACTATGAATAGAGGAAGAGAAATAATTGAGGATGTTAGTGCGGCAGTTAGTGATACTACAGAGGTATTTAATTTAATTGATGATGCTACAAATAATTCTTTAGACAAAATAAATATACTATATAGTAATGTAGTAGATGTAGATAGAGATAAAACCAATGTTATGGATTCAATCCAATCCATTTCAGCTATATCAGAAGAGTCTGCTGCTGGACTAGAAGAAGTTTCAGCATCAATGGCAGAGCAAAATACAGTAGCAGAAAATACATTGATATTATCTGAACAGTTACAAGATATTTCTAAACAATTAGATGTTATTGTGAAAAAATTTAAGCTTTAATATTAATTTGGTGGTGAAAGATTTATTTTAAAATTTTTTTAATTAAATCTTCATCACCACTTTACTTTTAAGCTGAAATATGATATTTTTACTTTAGACCCCCTGGGTAGGGGGGTAAGGAGGTAAATATGAAAGAAGAGATTTTCAAGATAGAAGGAATGACCTGTGCAGCATGTGTTAGAGCAGTAGAAAGATCTACAAAAAAGCTTCAAGGTGTGGAAGAATCATTTGTTAATCTTGCTACAGAAAAGTTAAATATAAAATTTAATGAAGAGGAAGTTACTACTGAGGATATAATTGCAGCAGTAGATAAAGCTGGATATAAAGCAATACATGAGGAGAAAGAAGAACAACTTATAACTTCAAAAATTTTCAAAATAGAAGGAATGACTTGTGCAGCTTGTGTTAGGGCTGTAGAGAGAGCAGTAAATAAAGTCGAAGGTGTAAATAGTGGGTCAGTTAATTTAGCAACTGAGAAGTTAACTATAGAATATGATTCTAGCAAAGTAAGAAGCATGGATATAATGGCAGCAGTTGAAAAGGCTGGCTATAAGGCTAAAGAGGAAGAAGAAACTCAAGAAGAAACAGAAGATGTTAAGTTAAAAGAATCGAAGGCTTTGTGGAAAAGATTTATTATTTCAGCAATATTTACAGTACCTCTATTAATAATTGCTATGGGTCATATGTTAGGATTTATGCTTCCAGGAATTATTGATGCAGAGATGAATCCTATGACTTTTGCATTAGTTCAATTAATACTAGTAATACCGGTAGTAGTTGCAGGAAAGAAATTTTATAAGGTTGGATTTAAATCATTATTTTCAGGAAATCCTAATATGGATTCATTAATTGCAATAGGAAGTGGAGCAGCTATTTTATATGGATTATTTGCAATTTATCAGATATCAATAGGAAATCATGAGTATACAATGGACTTATATTTTGAATCTGCAGCAACAATCCTTACACTTATAACACTCGGAAAATTCTTAGAGAGCAAAACAAAAGGAAGAACTTCAGAAGCTATAAAAAAATTAATGGGATTAGCTCCAAAAACTGCAACAATAATAAAAGATGGGAAAGAATTAGTTATTCCTATAAAAGAAGTAATAGTTGGAGATGTAATATTAGTTAAGCCAGGAGAAAAGCTTCCAGTTGACGGAGAAGTTATCGAAGGTAATACTTCAATAGATGAATCTATGCTTACAGGTGAAAGTATTCCAGTTGAAAAGGTAATAGGATCTAAAGTAATAGGTGCTTCAATAAATAAAAATGGATCAATTAAATATAAGGCTACAAGAGTTGGAAAAGATACTGCATTAGCTCAAATAGTTAAGCTAGTTGAGGAAGCTCAAGGATCTAAAGCTCCAATTGCAAAACTCGCTGATATAATATCTGGATATTTTGTACCGGTAGTTATGACGTTGGCAGTGTTATCGGCAGGAACATGGTTCCTTTTTGGTAAGGGAACAATATTCTCCTTAAGCATATTTATTTCAGTATTAGTAATAGCTTGTCCATGTGCGCTAGGGTTAGCAACACCTACAGCAATAATGGTTGGAACAGGAAAAGGTGCGGAAAATGGTGTACTAATTAAAGGCGGAGAAGCTTTAGAAACAACTCATAAAATTCAAACTATAGTATTTGATAAAACAGGAACTATTACTGAAGGTAAGCCTAAGGTAACAGATATAATTACAAAGAACTATGATGAAAGACAATTACTTTTATATGCAGCAAGTGCTGAAAAAGCCTCAGAGCATCCTTTAGGGGAAGCTATAGTAGAAAAAGCTAAGGAAGAAAATCTTGATTTTGTAAAGGTGGAAAATTTCAAAGCTATTTCTGGTAAAGGCATAGAAGCTGTTATAGAAGGCAAAAAATATTATTTAGGTAATCTTAAACTTATGGTGGAACAAGAAATTAGTTTAGAGGACTTAAAAGAGGCATCAGATAACTTATCAAAAGAAGGAAAAACACCTATGTATATAGCTGAAAATGGATTGTTAGTTGGAATAATCGCAGTAGCAGATACAATTAAAGCTAGTTCAAAGAAAGCTATAGAAACACTTCATAGCATGGGAATTCAGGTAGCAATGCTAACTGGAGATAATAAGAATACAGCAGAAGCAATAGCTAGAGAAGTTGGTATAGATAAAGTAATTGCTGAAGTTTTACCAGAAAATAAAGCAGAGGAAGTAAGTAAACTTCAAAACGAAGGAAAGAAAGTTGCTATGGTTGGTGATGGAATAAATGATGCTCCAGCACTTGCAAAAGCAGATATTGGAATAGCAATTGGCTCAGGTACAGATGTTGCAATAGAATCTGCTGACATTGTATTAATGAGAAGTGACCTTATGGATGTACCTACTGCAATACAATTAAGTAAGAAAACTATAAAAAATATAAAACAAAATCTATTCTGGGCATTTGGATATAATGTTTTAGGAATACCTGTTGCAATGGGTGTTTGGTATGCATTAGGTGGTAGATTATTAAATCCAATGATAGCAGCATTAGCAATGAGTTTTAGTTCTGTATCAGTGCTTTTAAATGCATTAAGACTTAAGGGATTTAAACCAGCTAAATAAAATTAATATGTTTTTAAAATTTATTATATAATAAAATTAAATAAAAATATTGGAGGGATAAATATGAAAAAAGTAGTAATAGAAGGAATGTCTTGTGGACATTGCAAAGCTAGAGTTGAAAAAAGCCTAATAGAATTAGATGGAATAACTGCTGCTATTGTTGATTTAGATACTAAAACAGCAACAATAGAAGGAGATGCATCAGATGATGCTATTAGAGATGCTATAGATGATGCAGGATATGACGTAGTATCCATAAGTTAATATATTTATAAAGAAACCAGCCTTTGGCTGGTTTTTTCACTTTAAAAGAGAGAATAATATAAAAGACTGTATTTTGGATAGGCATTAACGCAAAAAGTTGTTAACCGTCCCCGTTATGATATATAATCAAATTAGAAAAATTTTCTTATAAAGCTATTTAAGATTACTAGAATTAAATATAAAAGATAGGAAAAAATATAAAATAGATAAGTTTTAAGGAGGACAGTTATGGGAATAAAAGAAACAGTTTTAGGATTCATGAAAGAGCAAGCATATAGACCAATGGATCTCCAAGAGTTAAGTGAAGTGTTTGATATAAAAAGAGATGAATATAAAGCTTTTAAAAAATGTATAAAGACCATGGAAAAAGAAGGACTTGTAATTAGAAATAAGAAGGATAAATTTGGTGTACCTGATAGAATGGGTTTAATTACAGGAAAACTTCAAGTTCACTCAAAGGGTTTTGGATTCTTAATTCCTGATGAAGAGGGAAGAGCAGACGTATTTATACCAGCTAACAATATGAATGGTGCTTTAAATGGCGATAGAGTTATTGCAAAAATTCTAAAAGAAGATGTGGCTGGTAAAAAGTGCGAAGGAGAAATTAGAGAAGTAATAGAAAGAGCTAATAAGAGTTTTGTTGGAGTATATGAAGACTCTAAAAACTTTGGCTTTGTAGTTCCAGAAGATAAAAGAATACAAAATGATGTATTCATAAGTAGAAAAGATACTAATGGAGCAACAACTGGAGACTTAGTAATAGTAGAAATAACAAAATGGGCAGATCAAAGAAGAAATCCTGAAGGTAAGATTGTTGAAATACTAGGTAAAAAGGGAGAAAAGGGTTTAGATATATTAACTATAATTAAAAAGTTTGGTTTACCAGAAGAATTCCCTGATAAAGTTATAAAATTTGCAGAAGGAATTGATGTAGAGATAAAAGAAAAAGATATAGCTGGTAGAAGAGATTTAAGAAATATAAAGATGGTTACTATAGATGGTGAAGATGCAAAAGATCTAGATGATGCTGTATCAATAGAAAAACTTCCAGATGGAAATTATAAGCTAGGGGTACATATTGCGGATGTAACGCATTATGTTAAAGAACAAAATCCATTAGATAAGGAAGCTTTAAAGAGAGCAACATCAGTGTATCTTATTGATAGAGTAATACCAATGTTACCTAAGAAGTTATCAAATGGAATATGCTCTTTAAATCCACAGGTAGATAGATTGGCTTTAAGTTGCAATATGGTTATTAATTCAGAAGGTAAAGTTATAGATCATGAAATATACGAATCTGTAATAAAAACTACTGAAAGAATGACGTATACAGACGTAACTAAGATACTTAGAGATAATGATAAAGACTTAATAGAGAGATATAGTAACCTACATGAAGACTTTAAAAATATGGAGGAACTATGTAACATACTTCATAATAAGAGAATCAAAAGAGGGGCTATAGATTTTGACTTTGAAGAATCAAAAATCATATTAGACGAAAAAGGTAAGCCAATTGATATAAAACCTTATGAAAGAGAAATAGCAAATAGAATTATAGAAGAATTCATGCTAGTTTGTAATGAAACTGTAGCTGAGTATATGTTCTGGACTAAACTACCGTTTGTATATAGAATTCACGAAGATCCAGACTCAGAAAAACTAGAGAAGTTTAAAGAATTTTTATACAATTTAGGTTATCCAGTTAGATGGCCACTTGAAATACATCCTAGAATTCTTCAAAATGTTTTAGAAGAATTTAAAGATAAGAAAGAAGAAACTGTAGTAAGTACACTTTTGCTACGTTCTATGATGCAAGCTAGATATTCACCAGAATGTACTGGACACTTTGGACTCGCAGCTAAGTATTATTGTCACTTTACATCACCAATTAGAAGATATCCTGACCTACAAATACACAGAATAATAAAAGAACACCTTCATGGAGGAATTGATGAAGGAAGAGCAACTAAACTAGTTACCATCGTTGATTATGCTGCAAAGCAATCTTCGGAAATGGAAAGAGTAGCTCAAGAAGCTGAAAGAGAAGTAGATGACTTAAAGAAAGCTGAATACATGATGGATAGAATAGGTGAAGAATTTGATGGTATTATCTCATCTGTAACAAGCTTTGGTATATTTGTTGAATTACCTAATACTATTGAAGGCTTAGTTCATATAAGTGATTTAGATGATGATTACTATATTTATGATGAAGATCATCTTTGCCTAATTGGTGAGAGAAAGAAAAATATGTATAAATTAGGTGATGAAGTTAAGGTAAGATGTGAAAAAGTAAATATACCAAATAGAGAAATATACTTTAAACTTGTAAGTGATGAAGAATCCGAAGAAGAAACTCCAAAGTTAGAATCAATAGATAAGAACGGCTTAGAGGAGTTTGCAGATACTAATGTTGAATGCAAAAGTGAAGAAGAAGTTTTTTAATTAGAAATTTTTAAGTATAGAGAATTAGTTTAGGAGATTTTATTAATTAAACTAATTCTCTATACTTTTTGTAGAATTAAAAAAAGTATAGTCATTAACATGAAAAAATTATAATTTTATGAAATTTAATATATACTATTTAATAGGTATTTGAATACAATTTAATGAAAAACAAAAAGTGGTGGGGAGAATATGAGGCAAGAAATGAAAAACAAGTCTAAGAAAAAAGCAAAAGATAAGTTAAATATCAATGGTAAGGTTAATATCAATTTTAAGAGTATAAAAGGAAAGATATTGGCTATTTTTTTGGTTATTTCGTTAACTTCATCTATTGTAATAGCAGTAACAAACTATTATTTTGCAAAACAAGCAGTAACCAAAACAGGACAACCTTTAGTTGAGAATTTAGGTGAGCAGATTTCAGGAAGAATGGCAGAAAAGATAGATTCAATTAAAGGAGATATTAAAAATTTATCCGTAGATACTAGACTAGTAAATGGAACTGATGAGGAAAAGAAAGATTTATTAACTAAGTTTGCTAAGGACAATGAATTCTATAGCATGGGTATAGTTGATTTAGATGGTAATATTACATATTTAACTGGAGAAAAGGAAAATGTAAAAGATAAGGATTTCTTTAAAGAAGCTCTTAAGGGTGAAGCAGTAGTTGGAGAACCTTACTTTTCAAAGCTTGAAGGTGACATATTTGTAGCACCTTTTGCAGCTCCAATTAAATCAGGAGATCAAACAGTTGGTGTATTATTAGGTGTTAAAGAAAACCTAGTTTTAAGCAACTTTGTGAAGGGTATAAAAATAGGTGATGCTGGAATAGCTTATGCATTAGATGGTAAAGGTAATGTTATTGTGCATCCGGATTCTGTATTGGTTTATAGACAAGAAAATGTAATAGAAAAAGCAAAAAGTGATTCTAGTTTAACAGCTCTAGCTGATATTCAGAAGAAAATGATAAAAGGTGAAAAAGGTTCTGGAAGTTACACCTATGAAGGAGAAACTAAGTTCGTAGGTTATGCTCCAATAAAAGGGACGAACTGGTCTATTGCAGTTGCAATTCCACAAGAACAATTATTTTCTGAGTTATCAAGCATGAATAAAACTTCAATAATAACAATTGTGATTGCGATTATAGTAATAATCATCTCAGGTTTAGGCTTAGTTAACTTTATAATTGGAAACATAAGAAGAGTTCAAGATGATATATTAGAATTATCTCAAGGTAACTTTATGTTTGAAGGTGACAAAAAACTTCTAAAGAGAAAAGATGAGTTTGGTAATATTGCTCAAGCACTCTCATCATTAAAGGAAGTTCAAAGAGACATTCTTAATGAAGTAGTAGATAGTTCAAGTGAGGTAAAGGCACAAGGTAATTCTTTAACTAATATATCTAAGGAATTCTCAGAAACTACAGCCAATATAGCTAAATCAATTGAAGAGGTTGCATCAGGAACTAACGAGCAAGCATCATCATTAAATAGAATGGTTTCAATTTCAAATGATTTTGGAAGAGAATTAGATAATATAACAGATAATTTTAAAGAAGTTCAAGCTATGATTTTAGATGTATACAAAAAATCAGATGAAGAAAATGATAATGTTATTGCTGTAGCTAATGAGTTTAATAAGATGATTACTACCTTTGAAGATTTTAGAAGTAAAATAGACAACATGAATGTAAACATTAAAAAGGTTAATGAGATAACTTATTTAATAAAAGAAATATCAGAACAAACAAATCTTCTTGCATTAAATGCAGCAATTGAAGCAGCTGGAGCAGGAGTAGCAGGAAGAGGTTTTGCTGTTGTTGCTGAAGAAGTTAGACAACTAGCTGAAAGAAGTAAGGAAGCATCAGAAAATATTGAAAGTATAGGTAAAATAATTCTTAAAGATAATAAAATGATCTTCTCTGAAACAATGGAATTAAATGATATATTGTCAGAGCAAAAGAAAGCAATAAATAAGACTTCAGATAGTTTCACTGAAATAGCAGGACTATTAGAGAAAGTAGCTCCAAAGATGGATGAAGTAAGTACTTCAAGTGTAGCTTTAGAAAAGAAGAAGGATGAACTTATAAATGATATTTCATCTGTATCTGCAATAGCTCAGGAAGTATCAGCATTTACTGAAGAAATAACAGCTTCATCTGAAGAAATGAGTGCTGCAAGTGAAGAAATATATGGAGCTGCAAGTACCTTAAGTGAATCATCAGATATGGTAATTGCCAAATTAAGTGTATTTACAATAAAATAATTGAAACCTATAGCTTGTTTTGTTGTTATGAAGAAGGTTATATATTATAATAGAGAAATGATAATAAAACCAAGTAGGTGGATAATATGGTAAGAAAGAATAATGATAATAAAACTTTAGCTGAAAATAGAAAAGCTCGCCACGACTATTTTATAGAAGAAGCAATGGAAGCGGGAATAGAATTAGTTGGAACTGAAGTTAAATCCATAAGGGCAGGAAGAATTAATCTTAAAGATGCCTATGCGGATATTAATAATGGCGAAGTATTTATTAAAAATATGCATATAAGCCCTTATGAGCAGGGGAATATATTTAACGTAGATCCTTTAAGAGAAAGAAAACTACTTTTGCATAAGGAAGAAATAAGAAGACTTATAGGTCTTATTCAGCAAGAGGGGTTAACCCTAGTGCCACTTTCCTTATACCTAAAGAAGGGAAGAGTTAAAGTAAACCTAGCAGTAGGCAGAGGTAAGAAGAATTACGATAAGAGAGATACTATGTTAGAAAAAGCTCATAAGAGAGACGTGGAAAGAGCTTTAAAAGAAAGAAGTAAATTTTAGGTGGTGAAGAATTATGCCCTTTATTAATTCAAAGGTAAGTGTAAAGTTATCAAAGGAAAAAGAAGAGGTTATTAAAGATAGACTTGGTAAGGCTATTGAAATAATCCCTGGTAAAAGTGAAAACTGGCTTATGTTAGGATTTGAAGATAATTATAAATTATATTTCAAAGGGGAGAATCTTGAAAAAGGAGCATTTATTGAAGTTAAGATATTTGGTAAAGCTTCAAAAGAGGCATATAACAAATTAACCACAGCTATCTGTGACATATTTCATGAAGAGTTAGCTATTCCTGTGGATAAAATTTACGTAAAATATGAAGAAGTAGATAACTGGGGCTGGAACGGATCTAATTTCTAAAAGAATACTTAAGATTTAAGAGAAAACCTGAATTTTCAGGTTTTCTTTTTCCTTATGGGGACGGTTAACAACTAATATCTTTAATGGTAGTATTGCTAATAGATATCTGTTGAAGTAAGTGCTTAAATAGTATAATATAATTCATGCAGGGAACAATTCATGAGTCCTTGCAATAATTCAAGAAATGGTCTATAATTAATATCTGGATCAAATAAAATTTAATATAGTTTTTAATTTTAAATATCAAATGCGTTTAAAAACTTAAGTATATAATCAAAGCAATATTGAAGATTATAAACTTACCTCATATAACCTAAAAATTTCTATCATTCCTCATTTTAAAACATCTTGTGGTCGAACCAATATCGCAGAGCTGTTTTAAAACTTACAATGATGAAATATTAGAAGATTATATGTATAACATGGGGGCGTTATGGCTTCGACGGGGGTAAGATGGGTTTGATAAGCGAGCCGGGGGAAGCATGGTCCCACGAGATCAACTATGCAATAAAGATAAACGCAGAAGATAATTTTGCATTAGCTGCCTAGTTAGCAGCTCGTCAGCCTAAGCTTCCCGCAGCTTAGAATCTGGCGCCGATAGCGGGGAACCGAGCCTGCCAAAGCTTTGAGGTAGGAACGGAATTTATGAAGCTACTGAAGCAAGAAGCCTGTCTATAGGCGTCTTGTAGAGGGAATGTTAAACTATAGACTGCGCTCGGAGAAAGTCAGGCTGGTCTGCTTTCGGACAGGGGTTCGATACCCCTCGCCTCCACCATATAAGAACTGAGATTAGGATACAATGGTAAAACCTTGAAATATCAAGGATTTACCATTGTTTTCTGCTTTATATGGATAAGTTTTAAGTGGTTACTTTTAGCCACTTTAGTATATTTTGAGTATTTGTGCACACCCTTTAGTGAGATTTTTGCTAGGGGTGTGCATTTTTACGCATAAAGTGGGTAAATAAGCATATTAGTTTTATTAACATAATTAAATATCAACTATCATATACTTGTCATGGGGGTGATAGTTTTATGGAAAATATATATTTAAATAGCAGTGGTCTCAGTTGGAAGGTGTTTATAAAGTATTACATATTAGCTATTCTATTGGGAGCAACATTTATAGTTATGGAGTCTTTAGGCATTATACAAATTAATGCTGAAGTTTTAAATAACATAGTATTAAGTGGGATAAATATATTTATTATTATTCAAGCAATAAATCCAAAGCTTAATAAATGTATAGTTGATGAACTAAGTTTTAGATCAGAGTCTTTAGCTGTAATAATAATACCAATTCTAACGGCCGCTATAACAAGGATACTTACAAATATTTTGCAAGTAATACCAATATTATTTGGCGGAGAAGTTATAGGTATAGCAAAAGGTCAAATGAATATGTCAACGTTTAGTCCTATTGAAAGAATATTTGTTGGAACTATAGTAGGACCATTTTTTGAAGAATTTTTATTTAGAGTTGTATTTTTTACTACCATAGCATATATTGTTGGATTTATTGATAGTAAATTTGGTTATGAACTTTCAAAGAAAATATTTAATCTTAGAAGTATGCTATGCTGGGGGTTAATAATTATTGGGAATATTTTATTTTCATTATCGCATGTACCTGATGCCAGCAACTTTCATTTATATTTTATTGGGGGTGTAATAGATACAATAATATATATAAAATATGGATTTTATGCATCATGGTTATCGCATGGATTCTATAATTACTTTAGTTTTGCGTTTATTTTTAGTATGTTTAGAATTGGTTAAAAATATATATTCCCCAATACACCTCAAGAAGAGTCACGATCCATATCAGAGAATGTTACCTGGGGACAGAGAAAACGCTTTGCAGATGGTAAACTGTCCATGCCGTACAAGCAGTTTCTTGGATTTAAAAAGGGTGAAAATGGACTGCCAGAGATAATACCTGAAGAAGCAGAAATAGTGAGATTGATTTATAAACTTTCTATGGAAGGTAAAACAGCTACGGCAATATCAAGGAATTTAGCCAACTTGGGTATCCTATCACCTTCAGGTAAGGGAAACTGGCAAAGCAGTACTATACAAAGTATTTTAACAAATGAAAAATATAAAGGATCTGCAGTCCTGCAAAAGAAGTATACCGTGGATTTCCTTACAAAAACCATGAAAGTAAATAATGGTGAGGTACCACAGTATTATGTTGAAAAGTCCAATGATTTCATAATTGAGCCAGCTGAATGGGAGCTTGTGCAAACAGAGTTTGAGAGACGCAAGAGAATAGGTAAAAACTATAGCGGAAATAGTATATTTTCAGCAAAGATTATTTGTGGAGATTGTAATGGATACTTCGGCATCAAGGTTTGGCATAGTACAAGTAGGTACCGTAAAACCATCTATAGTTGCAATCGTAAATTTGAAAATGATAAAAAGTGCTCTACACCTCATATCACCGAAGATGAGATAAAACAAAAGTTTATACTTGCATTCAATCAGCTTCTTCAATGTAAAGATGAAATAATAGATAATTGTAAGATAGCACAGAAGGTGATGACTAATTGCACACAGATAGATGCTGACATTGCAGAAAAGGAGCAGGAACTGGAGGTTGTATACGGACTTATTCGTAAATGTATAGATGAGAATGCCCACTCACCTATTAGCCAGGAGGAATATCAAGCAAAATATGAGGGCTTGGTCCATAGATATGATTGCATTAAGGAAAGTATTGTAGCATTTGAGAAAAATCGTGAAGAACGAGTTACAAAGAGAAATCTACTTGATAATTTTATACTGGAATTAGATAAACAAGATGGCATATTAACAGAGTTTGATGAAACTTTATGGACTGTATTGGTTAATGAGGTTATAGTTTATAAGGACAGATTAGTGTTTAATTTTAAAGATGGTACAGAGATTCAATTATGAGTATGAAAAATAGTTTTTACCTACCTTTGCAAGAAATTTGCTTTGGTAGGTATTTTTTAATTTTATACAAAAGTATTTATAAAATATTTGGTTAGTGATATTCTAAATATATCCATTATTTAGTATAGAGGTAGGTGATTAAATGCTTACAATTGAGGATTATATTGCTCGTAGAAAAAAAGAAGATAAACTAAATGAATTCGATATTGATGCACGGACTCAAAATATGAAATTATGCGTTGATTATGTATTTGAGTATTTTAATAATTACCTAAATATTATTGAAGCTGAAGAAAAAACAGTGTTACATAATGATAAGCTTGAAAAGTATCGTAAGCAGCTTTGTGATTATGATTCAGAAGTTAGGGAATGGGTTGTAGGTATATATAACGAGTATGGCAAACAAATGAATAGATATATTGGAAATATATTAAAAGAAAATGATTTCTTCTTTTTATATGACACTGATAGTGACTTTAGAAATGTATCATATGATTGCTATTCTAAGCTTATAAAAAAGTTTTCTTTTCTTAAGGATCTGACAGAAATGTTGTTTCTTTTTATAAAAGATTATCATAGAGTTGAAAGTCAAAAAAGATTCAATTTTGGAACACCAAGCGTATCTGAAGAGATAAATGATTGGATTGATAAGACTTGGGCAAAGCATCAGGTGAATATGCTTTCGTTTGCCTATGAGTGGGTAAACAGTTTTTTTAATAATGAGGATAGCTGGCCATCAACACATAGGATAAAAAGGCAAACAAGCTGGAGAAAGTACGATTATGATTACAAGCAGAAAAGTAATCTATTTAATCTTGATTCACTGTATAGAAAAATGCCTAAAAAATCTTTTATAAAAGGTAGAAAGCAGGAACTAGAAATTTTACTTATGTACTATTGGCTTCATGATATGGAAGGTGACAATGATTATTGGTATGAGTATTTAGATGTAGTATTACCAGCTTTGAAGAAGGAATAGTAAATTTTATTTAAATGTGATAACAGGAGGTATGTTATGAGTACTTTAGAAAATAAATTCCATGAAGATATGAAAAACATATATTTTACTGCAAAGAAAGAACTGAAATACAATGCATCGAGGTTCTTTCAATTAGTATCAAAAGATGGTGGAGTTAAGGCTGCAAAACAATTAATTTTAAAAACTGGCGGCACTTATGGTTTTGAAGTTCTATGGGAACACAAACGTCTTGATTTATCAGTAGAAGCTTTGGTTTTAAGACCTGAATACCATGACCTGTTTACATCTGAAGAAAGACAAGCTTGTAGGGACCGTTTGAAGGATTTTGGATATGAGGTTGATAAATAAAGATTTAAACATGTATCTATAAAACTTGTATGTGACATAACGGAAAACCAAAAATTAATGAATTACTAAGGGGTACGATTATGAACGAGTTACAATCGCTTTCACAAATATTTCAAAACAAACTGTTTCGAATTCCTGATTACCAGAGAGGTTATGCATGGAGACAGGAGCAGTTAGTAGACTTTTGGGACGATATAATGAATCTTCAATCTGAAAGGTATCATTATACTGGATTATTATCACTTAAAGCTGTCCCAAGGTCAGAATCTAAGGAGTGGGATAATGATAAGTGGTTATTGGATGCAGGTTACAAAGCTTATCATATAGTTGACGGGCAACAACGGCTTACTACCTTTTCAATTCTTATTAATGAAATTGCTGACTTTGTTAAAAATATTGAATCTAATGCTGAGAAAAGTGAAGAAGATATAGTTCTATGCTATCAAACGTTGAAATCTATACGAGCAAAATATATATCACAGAAGCGTCCTCCACAGAATTTTATAACAACCTATTTATTTGGGTATGAAACAGATAATCCTAGTGCTGATTATCTTACATATAAAATCTTTGGAGAACCATTCAGTGGATCAGTTGATGAAACTTATTATACTAAGAATCTAAAAAAAGCAAAGGAATTCTTTGCAGAACGTTTAAGAGAACTATATACTTCAGAAGGTATTGAGGGAATTGAAAGTGTATTTCATAAACTCACTTTACAGTTAATGTTCAATATACATGATATTCAAGATGACTATGATGTTTTCGTAGCATTTGAAACTATGAATAATCGTGGTAAGAAACTTACAAATTTAGAATTGTTAAAGAATCGTCTTATCTATTTGACCACACTTTATGATGAAGATAAATTGGATACTATGGATAAGTCAGAGTTAAGAAAGAAAATAAATGACTCATGGAAAGAGGTATATTATCAGCTTGGAAGAAATCAAAGTGCGCCTTTATCTGATGATGAGTTTTTAAGGGCTCATTGGATTATGTACTTTCAATATTCACGTAAAAAAGGCGATGACTATATAAAATTCCTGTTGAATAAATTTTCAGCAAAGAATATTTTTGAAAAGAAAGTAGTTGTTATTGAAGATGATATTACGGAAACTGATGATTTAGAAACTGAAGATGATGATGTTCCTCAACCTATTGAGGAAGACATTGTTGCAACTCTATGCAAATTAGAACCTTCTGAAATTGCGGATTACGTTAATAGCTTAAAGGATGTAGCAAAATACTGGTTCTTTACACACTTCCCTGAACATAGTGATTTATCGACTGAAGAAAAAACATGGCTAGATAGACTAAATAGAATTGGAATAGGTTATTTCAGACCTCTTGTTACAGCAGCTTTGACCTCGAATGCAAATGGAACTCAAGAACAACGTATTGAACTGTTCCGAGCAATAGAGCGATTTATATTCTTATCATTTAGAATGGCATCATTCCAGTCAAGTTATAAGAGTAGTGATTACTACAGAAAAACAAGAGATGTCTATGTAGGAGAGTTATCTATTGAAAAAGTTGCAAATGGTTTGATTGAAACATCTACCAATGATATGGATTTTGCAATTAAGAACTTTATGACTCGAATTGATAAGCGTTTCTCTAATGGTGACGGGTTCTATGGTTGGCATGATCTTCGTTATCTGCTCTTTGAGTATGAATATGAGAAAGCTTCGGAAACAGGCATTGAGAAACTTGGGTGGAAACCATTCACAAAAGTTGAAAAGGATAAGATAACTATTGAGCATATTTTTCCTCAGACACCAACTAAATGGTATTGGAAAAATCAATTTAGAATGTTTACTGAAGATGAAATTAACATTCTTTCTGGTTCTCTTGGCAATTTACTTCCATTGTCTCAGAGTGTTAATTCCAGCCTTCAAAATGATAGCTTTGAAGATAAAAAGACCTCAATATCTAATGGGAGACGTGGCTATGAAGATGGATCACACTCAGAAATTGAAGTATCGCATGAAAATGACTGGAATGCAGCTAGCATTCTTGCCCGTGGTATGAAAATGCTTAAGTTTATTGAAACTAGATGGAACATTCACTTCTCTAGTGAAGAGCAGATGATTGAATTACTACATTTGTCATTTCTTGATAAAGAGAGGGATGATGTTCCTGAAATAACGAAGCCAAATGAGAATGAACAATCTGAACAACCAGAAACTACAACAAGGGAACTTGCAGAAAGACATCATTTGAGAATAGATTTCTGGAAGAATTTTGTTCAGTACTGCCATGATAAGGGTCGTGGGGAGGATATAGCAAGAAGAAAAGCTTCATATGATGATTGGTACGATGTTACTGTTGATAATCATAACTATCACATATTCTTTCAACTTGTTAGGAAAAAAATACTGCGCATTGGAATCTATGTTTATGACCCTGAATATTTCTCAAAGCTTGAATTGAAGAAAGATCAGATAGAAAATGAATGCGGTTTCAAGCTTGAATGGTATACAAGTAGAGAAAAAAGCGTAGCAAAAAGGATTTTATATTCCATTGATGCTGATATTCATAACACAGAGCTATATCATAAACATTTCGAATGGCTTATTGAACATTTTGATAAGCTGTGTAATGCACTTGTGGTTCTAGATTAAGTTGGAGGTAAGATTATGCCATTTGAAATAATTATATTAACTATAATAATTGCTGCTTTGGTTGTTTCCTTAGTAATTAAATCAAGGAAAAAAACTAATTATAAAAGCAAGGATGTTTTAAATACTGCACATTTCGCTGCAATTACTTCTGAGGCACTTGAGGATGAATGTGTTCAAGAAAGCGGAATAACCATACCTATAGAGCGACTGCTGGTGACAACAGAGATTAATGAAAAAAGTCTTTTTGAAATTACTGACCGTACGGTTATTGCTCGAATTTCAGAGACTATTCCGGCGGCAGCAGAAACTGCAGCAAAAACAATAACAAACAAAGCTCTTAAAAATGTTGAGTTATATAAAGCAGTAATTCCAAGTGGTGCAACACTTGCAGAATCTAGACAAATGGAGGGTGCTGTACGAGGTATTTATAGTGGAGCAAAAGGAATTAAAGGACATGCAAATTTAGTCAAAGTTGACCCTACAAAAATTTCTAAGTCTGCTTCAGTAGCTAATGGTGTTGCAAATGTGATGAATGTTGGTTCCTTGGTTGTCGGCCAATATTATATGTCTGAGATAAATTCGAAGTTAGAAACCATGGCAAAGAGTATAGACCAAATAAGTGACTTTCAAGACAGGGAATTTAAGAGCAGGATTTTATCTTTGCTTTCACGTGTTGAGGAGATTTCTCAATTCAGTTCTGAAATAATGGAAAATGACGAACAAAGAAAAATCAAACTTACAACTTTAGAAAATTTAAAAGGTATTGCTACTGAACTACTCGGACAAGTTAATATAACAATAACTGACATTTCTCAAAAAAGCCATAATCCTGATTTTAAAGAGTATCAGGAAAAAGTTGATGAATTCAACATTCTGGTTGAATATCAGAATATATTAGTTACTGCTCTTGAGGAAGTCAGCAAATTGACATATTTGTTAGGCAAAGGTGGCATATCAAGTGTTGTATGCTATTCCTTGTTTAATAGGTTTTTAGATCAATCTGTACAAACCAGAAATTTACTGGAGCAATGGCATGAAAAGCAGGTGAAGGTGTTAAACATTGATTTGAATAAAAATCGTATTTCAAAGACCGGAGTTGCAGGTTTCTTTTCAGCAATACCAGCTGTTGTAGACGAAAATTGGAAATACAAAGAATTAGAGCAAGGGTTAGCTCAGAAAATTAACACTCAAATCAAACATAAGCCGAAAGCTTTAAATAAACAGGAAGAAATTTATGATGAGGATGTTCAGATTATTATAAAAGATGGTAAGTACTATTTTTTGAATGAAGAGCTTATGTAATATCATGAGAAATAAAGTAGAAAGCTCTCTTAAATTATATGTAAGCCATTGGATAATTTATATTTTACAATTTATTGAAAGGTAGGTATTATTATGAGTGATAAAATTAGAAGAATGAAAGCAGAAGTGGGAGATAAACTTGTGTCTCAAAATTGTTCAACTTGTGAATTTAATTTTGGTGATGTATGTGCTGGCCATGGTATAAGAGTTGATAACGGCCAAGATACATATGGTATGTCAATTGAAGAAGTAGATAAAATGTTCCCTAATGGTTGTGATGATTATGGAATATCATTTGATGCCTTTATTGAACAAGAAGAACTGAATGGGCGATAAACAACTAATAGATGAGTAAAGTAGTATATTAAATTAACGGAAGTGAAAGATAAATGAAAAAACAAAAAAAATCGTATGAAATAAATATTTGGTTACGATATTCAATTCTTCTTGTAATAACTATAATGTTAGGATTTTTAATAAATTTTTTTCTGTTTGCACCTATACCAACTTTAGCAGATGAAAATGCATGGCTTGGATTCTATGGAAGCGTTTTAGGCGCTGCAATTGCTGGTATAGTCACAATTTGGGGTATTGAATACACTATCAAAAGCACAATTTTAAATGTTAAACCGGCTATTAGACCAGTAAAAACAAATTTTTTCCTATATGATAAAGCTGGGGTTTTTATTACAGAAAAACAAATGGATTTAATTATAAAAGAATATGCGGAGAGTAAAAAGGTTTATTTTTCTGAAATAGATAAATTAGATTACATAGGTATAGTTGGCAACTTGGTAGAAGAATACAAAGATCATATATGTGGAGATGCATTTTCAAGAGTTGATATCGATGATTTGTTTAAGGAAGTAAAAGAAACATGCCAATTGAAGTCATATCAAGATGCACTAATTAATATCACAACAAAGTTATCAGAAAAATATGAGAATGGTATTGGAGAAAAACTTGCAGAGAAAATTCGTGAAAATTTTCGTCATAAAATTGCTTATGAAGCAATGAGTGAAGCGCGGAACGAACATTATATTTACTATTGGATATACAATGTAGGTGCTGGTAATGCAGTTGATGTTCGAATTGAATGGGATTTCAGTAAAGCCTACCATAAAAAGTTATGCGATGACTTAGGTTTTAATGAAGTAGAATATTCTGATATGTTGAAAAAATTTTCTTTAGATGAAATAGAAATTGCTGAAGCTGATGTAATGTTGAATACAAATGATGACAATAAGGTTAAGGTATTTGTCCCAACGGAAGTTGTTTTATTTATTAAGCATCTCTACATAAAATCTATAAAGAATAATGATGAAAAAAAATATATGAATAATAATGCGTTGGTTGGAGAACACCAAATTGCTGAATTAAATATATCTTGTGTAGATATTCATGGAAAACAACATATAGAATACTATGATGTTATATTCCGAATACAATCAACTTTGCAAAATAAGTATGATTTCAAAGAAGAACATTTTTATCTTAAATTTAATAAGAAGATTTAACAATAAATTTAGTTGGCAGGACAACACTTAGTACTCCACTTTAGCTAAAATTTGAGCACTATTACTTAGCTATAAAAATCTATGAAAGATACAATATGAAGATTTAAAGTATAACTTTAATAGCTAATGTAGAAAGTGATCCAGATTAATGCACACCCTATTTGTATAATGCACACCCCTTTAAAAGAAAGTATGCACACTATATCAAAGGTGCGGTACTTTGCAATTAAAATCCACAGCAAAATTGTGCCGTGGATTTTTTATATTACATTCAAATCTTTAATTTGATATTAGTATTTCACAAATTTAATAGAATATACATTCGGGTAAAATGAATAATTTGGGCTATTTTACAGAAATATATTATTGGGTGATGATATGGTGAAATATACTCAGAATAGCTCATATTTTGAAAAAATTGATACTGAAAGAAAAGCATATTGGTTAGGTTTTTTATATGCAGATGGATGCGTATATGAAAAAAATGAAAAAAAGAAAACAATAATAATTCAATTACATCCAGATGATAGAAATATACTAGAAGAGTTCTTAAAAGATATAAGTTCTGATAGACGAATATGTACAAATAAAAAAGGATATATTTCTATTTGTGTTAGTAGTACTAAAATGGCTAATGACTTAATAAATTTAGGCTGCATACCAAGAAAATCACTAGTATTAAAATTTCCAAGTGAAAATATAGTACCGAATAATTTGATTAATCATTTTATTAGGGGATATATGGATGGAGATGGGTGTATATCAACTTATATGAAACTAAGAAAAGAGAGAAAAAGTCCAATTTTGATTTGTGAAATAAAGTTTATTGGTACATATGACATGCTATATGAAATTAAGAAATTTTTTGATTCGGAAAAAAAAGTTTTAATAAATAGACATTCACCAAATAGCTGTCAAATAAGTTTTGCTGGTAAGAAATATAGAGATATTGTAGATTCATTATATGAAAATGCAACTATTTATATGAAAAGAAAAAAAGATAAATGGGATGAATATAAGAAATACATGGAATATCAAGAAAATAAAAGGAAAGAAAAATCAGATATAGAAATAGTGAAGTTAGATAAATACACCAATCACATAGGAACATATACTTTGCAAGAGCTAAAAAAAGAATATGATGCAAGTGCTATTAAGAAATGTTGTAAACATGAGAAGTATGAATCACATAAAGAGTTTTTAAAGAAAGGAATTGATTTAAAAGCTAATTTTGGATATACAAAAAATACTGTTAATAAAAATACAAAAGAAAGTAAAAATGTTAGGCAATATGACTTAAGTGGAAATTTAATAAATACTTGGGATTCAGCTAATGCAGCTGCAGAATATTACAACACAACAGCAAAGGCAATTAGGAAAGTTTGTATAGGAGAAAGAAAGACTTGTTGTAATTTTATCTGGAAATATACTGGTATAATAGAAAATAAAAAGAATAAAGCAGTAAGACAATATAGCTTAAGTGGAGAGTTAATTAGAGAATGGAGTAATCTGAGAAAAGCAGCTTTATATTATGATGTTACATTCCAAGCAATAGAAAGAGCTATCAGTGGAAAATATAAAACTTGTAGAGGTTTTGTTTGGCGTTATGGTGATATTTGAAAAATTTACCTCAATAATTCTACTGAATATCCTCCATATCATAGAGTTAAACTTTTATATCCATTTATTGCTCTCTACTATGTATATTTAGCTAGTACTTATTAGAAATACGTAAGTAGCACGACTCCTTGCCTCCACCATATAAAAACCTAGACATCTCTGTCTAGGTTTTTTCATTTTACTTCCATAAATCTATTATAAAAATCTAACGTCCTTTCTAACAATTCGCTCTTATCACAAAATTATTAGCAGGAAGTAGATTATAGTTTAGTTTCTAAACGAATAGCATACATAATAATTGCTAAGAACTATATGTCGAGGGGTTTTATCTTTTGCGATAGGGTTAGAATTTCAAATATATATTAACATAACTTAATATATGATAAAATGTATTGATTAGTATTTAGGAAAAGGAGGATTCAAATGCAAAATTATAAGATGATGATAGCCTATGATGGTAGAAAATATACGGGGTATAATAAATCCAAAGATAACGCAGAAAAGAGTATTCAAGGTAAGCTAGAACTGATATTATCAAAGCTCTATGACCAAGAGATAGAGGTTATTGGTGCGGTTAATACTGATGCTGGGGTGCATGCTAAGGGGCAAATTGTTAATTTTATAGCTCCAGATAATAGGTTAAGTGAGAAAGAAATTTTTGATTATTTCGAAAAATATTTAACTGATGATATTATTGTTTTATCAGTAGAAACTGTTGATGAAAGATTTCATAGTAGATATTTAATGAAGAGTGCCACTTACGAATATCGATTATGGAAGAAAGATGCGCCTAATCGTCCTTTGTTTGAAAGACACTATGTTAACTTAATGAATCAAACAATAAATGTAAATAAAAGCAGAGAAGCCGCAAAACAACTTCTAGGTGAACATGATTTCTTAGCTTTTACTACTAATAAGAAAACAAAGAAATCAATTAAAAAGCTAATTTCTCTTGATGTAAGGGAAACTACAAACGAAATTATTATTACTATGACAGCAAATGGATATTTATTAAATATGGAAAGAGTAATAGTAGGTACATTAATTCAAGTGGGACTTGGGCAATTACCTTTGAACATAATTCAAAAAGCTTTCGAGTCTAAGGATATGAATGATGTAGGCCATAAAGCTAGTGCAGATGCGCTTTGTTTATTAAGTGTTCAATACTAGTACATATATTTTATTTAAGTCTGTGTTATATCTGTTAGATGAAACAAGGCTGGAGAAAATCTAGTAGGATAAAATCCTAGAAAGTCATGAGGGTTTGCCTTCGGACGGGTTCGATACCCTAGCACCATCAATGATGTGTACAAAAAAAAGATGATAAGGCTGATATCTCCTTATCATCTTTTTCTTTGGAATATTACATTGTTATTGGATATATTCTTCCCTTAAGATTATCTGTATAGGCTAGTTTTCCATCCACAGTTATTACAACAGCACCCATACCATTAATTCTATTAACTGCATGAATAATTGAAGTAGCATCTAATCCAAACAATTTTGTAGTATATATATCACAGTCTAGGGATTTATCAGCAATAATAGTTAATGAAGCTATATTGCTTTCTATTGGATAGCCTGTTTTGCTGTCAAATATATGGTGGTATTTAAGTCCATCCTTTTCAAACACCCTCTCATATATCCCTGAGGTTACAACGGATTGATCTTTTATTTTAATAAGTGCTACCGCATTGCCTCTTGGTAGAAACGGATTTTGTATTCCGACTTTCCAGTCACCGCCTTCGGATGGTGATTCTCCAAAAACGAGAACATTACCTCCCATATCTACCATAGCTGAAACAGCCCCATTTTTCTTAAATAATTCCATAACTTTATCAGCAAAATAGCCTTTAGCTATGGCTCCAAGGTCTATCTCAATGCCTTTTCTCAAGAAATACACGGTCTTTTTCTCATCATCTAGTTGTATATTCTCGGGTTTTAAAAGTTCTAGCACCTTTTCTATAGATTCTTTTTCTGGTACATGTGCCCCCTCAAAACCTATTCTCCATAATTTTATTAATGGACCTATTGCAATATTTAAGTATGTATTTTCACATAGACTATGTTCTTTTCCTATTTTTATCAGCTCATACAGTTCCTCATCTACTTTTTGTGGAGCTGATGCAGCTGTTTTTTTAAGCATCGCAAGCTGTGAGTCATCACTGTTGGCACTAAAGACTTCTTCATAATGAATCAGCATATCGCAAGCCTTTTCTGCAAGCTTTTCAGCAGCCTCACCTTTTATATATAGAGAGATTTTTGTTCCCATAAGATATATTATCTTCGTATACTCATTCATTTGGATCTCCTATATTGAAATTATTTTGACCATGAACTAGAAATGCATCTATAAGGTCTTTATCAACGTCAGTTAGTTTTTTTTCACTGTTATATGCTATAAAATAATCTAAACTCAGCTCATCAATTGGAACTTCATATATATTGTATTCAGATGGGCACTCCTTTACATAGATGCTTTCAGGTATAAAAGTTACCCCCAAATTATTCGTTGCAAGGTTGAGTATAGTATAGATTTCCGTGCTTTCCATTATGATTTTGGGCTCTACCTTATAAATGCTTAATAACTGATCTATCTGCTTTCTTATAGCAGAACCTTTGGAAGTTAATATCAGCTTTTGACACAATAGCTTGTTTATGTCGATAGTTCCTTCTGGAATAATGGCTACATCTTTCTGATATAAATCACAGCAGCGAGGAATAATTGCACGGTATCTGTGTCTGCCCCAAGTAATCGAGTTTAAGTTTGGAGAAATATTTCTTGAATTTTGTCCAAGCCAAAAATCCAATTCACCATTCTGAGTTAGTTTCTCATTTTTTTCAGGTAAAGCCTCCGAAAGCTCTATTCTACAGTTTGGATGCATATCCAGAAATTTTGGTAAAAAAAGAGGTAAAAGGTAGGTTCCAAGGCTAGGAAGCACTCCTATCTTGATAACCTTGCTATCTATATCTGACACAGCTGATATTTCCCTAAGCAGCTTAGAATAATTATTTTCTATTGAAGTTAAATACTGATAATATATCTTCCCTTGTTCGGTTAATCGATATGGCAGATTGCTACGACTTATAAGCTCACAGTTTAACTGACTTTCTACCCTTTTAATAACCTGTGTCAAGTAAGGTTGAGAAATATAAAGTGATTTGGCAGCTTTGCCATAATTACTGTACTTTAAAATGGCATCAATATAATACAAAATATCCTGAGAATAGTATTTTGACATTTAATTCACCCTTTTGCGAAATAATTAACTTATTTATTATTGTGTTTGATTATAACAAATATGTTATCAAGCTTCAATAAAATAACTATTAGATATAATATATTAGGCATGTTAAAATTATATCAAACAATTACTAAAATTATGAAACTTTTAAATACAGAAAGGGGATTATTATGAAATACTTAGCAATTGTAGGAACTAACTCAGACGTGTCAACTAATCGTATGCTGCTTCAATTTATGCAAAAGCATTTTTCGAGTGAGGCAGAGATAGAACTATATGAAATTAAGGCTTTACCTGCCTTTAATGAACCAGAGGATACTGATATTCCTGAAAAGGTAGCAGAATTATCTGATAAAATTCTTAAAGCAGATGGAGTAATAATAGCAACTCCAGAGTATGATCATGCCATACCTGCGGTTTTAAAGAGTGCTCTTGAATGGATTAGTTACACTAGTCAGGCACTTACTGACAAGCCTGTTTTAATAGTGGGTGCTTCTCATGGTACACTTGGTTCTTCTCGTGCACAGGCACATCTTAGACAAATACTTGATTCACCTGAGCTTGCTGCTAGAATCATGCCAAGCAGTGAATTCCTTTTAGGAAAATCACAGGGTGCATTTGATAGCGCAGGAAATCTTATCTATTCAGATAAACTATCAGAGCTTGATGAAATTTTTAGAGAATTTCTTCTATTTACAGATATTACATCAAAACTTTTAGCAGAAAAAGTTTTACATAAAAAAGTTAAAAAATTCACTTGGCAAGAGTAGGAGGATTAATATCAATGAAATTTATAGCAATTGTTGGAACTAGTGCAAAAAGATCATATAATCGTAAACTCCTTCAGTTTATGAAAAAATACTTTGAGTCAAAGGCAGAAATAGAAATACTTGAGATTACAGATGTTCCTATGTTTAATCAATCTGATAATCAGTCCTCAAGTGAAGTGATACAAATGTTCAATAATAAGATTACAGCAAGTGATGGTGTTATTATAGCTACTCCAGAGTATAATCACTCAATCCCATCGAGTCTAAAAAGCTTAATTGAATGGCTAAGCTTTGATCTTCATCCACTTGCTGGCAAACCAGTAATGATCCTTGGTGCTTCTCTTGATACTCAAGGTTCTTCTCGTGCGCAGCTACATCTTCGTCAAATCCTAGATGCACCAGGTGTTGATGCAAATGTAATGCCTGGATATGAGTTTTTACTTGGAAGCGCAAATAAAGCATTTGATGAGGATGGTAATCTAAACAATGAAAGAACCATAGACTTCCTAGAAATATGCTTCCTACGCTTTATGCGTTTTGCAAAGATTTCAAATCAGCTCAACGAAGAAGAAGAGTTTACCTTTAAACCAGGAGTATATGAGGTAGATGCAATAGGTCACAGCGGAAGTCTTCCAATGAAAGTATCCTTTAGTGAGAACAGAATAGAAAGTATAGATATAAATACAGATGGCGAGACAGAAGGACTTGCAGATGTAGTTTTTGTAAGAATACCAGATAAAATAATTGAAGGACAGACATTAAATGTTGATGCTCTTTCTGGTGCTTCCGAAACTAGTAATGCTGTACTAGACGGTGTAGCCAAAGCAGTTAAGCTTGCAGGAGTTAATCCTGACATACTTAAGAGACGTCCAAAGCCTGCTAGCAGCCTAATCAAAGAAGACGAAGAATATACTTGTGATGTAGTAGTTGTAGGTGGCGGGGGCGCTGGACTAAGTGCAGCTGCAACAGCGCTGCAGAATGGTAAAAGTGCTATTGTTCTTGAGAAATATCCAGCAGTAGGTGGAAATACAATACGTTCAGGTGGTCCTGTAAATGCTGCAGATCCAGAGTGGCAAGTAAAATTTGATGAAAATCCAGGAGAAAGACATACAATTGAAGCACTACTAGATACAGATGAGAGCTTAATTCATCCAGAATATATAGATGATTTCCGTGCGCTTAGAGAAGAGTTTTCTGCTTACCAGAAAAAGTTTGGCACACAAAAGGGACATCTGTTTGACTCTCCACTACTTCACAGAATGCAAACATATTTTGGTGGTAAAAGAACAGACCTTAATGGCAACACTATATACGGACAATATGACCTTGTAAAAATCCTTACAGACAGAGCTTTAGAAAGTGTTAAATGGCTAGAGGAAATAGGGGTTGAGTATGATAAGAGCATAGTATTTGCTCCTGTTGGTGCACTTTGGCGTCGTGGTCATAAGCCTACCAAAAGCCATGGTTCATCATTTATACTTGCACTAACAAAATATGTTCAAGATAACTCAGGAAAAATCATTACTGATAGCCCTGTAAAAGAATTTATCATAGAAGATGGTGAAATAAAAGGAGTTATAGCAACTGGTGTTAATGGCCAAAAGATAACTGTTCATGCAAAAGCAGTAGTGCTTGCAAGTGGTGGTTTTGGTGCAAACACAAAGATGCTAAAAGAATACAACACTTACTGGAGTGAAATTGCTGACGATATAAAAACTACTAATTCTTACGCTATGACTGGTGATGGAATATTGCTTGGTAAAACTGTAGGAGCAGCACTTACAGGAATGGGCTTTACTCAAATGATGCCTGTAGCTGATCCTGAAACTGGTGAATTATTTAGTGGACTTCAAGTACCTCCTGAAAACTTTGTAATAGTAAATAAAGAAGGAAAAAGATTTATTAATGAATTCTCTGGAAGAGATGTTTTAACAAAAGCTGCTATTGATCAGGGGGGGTTATTCTACCTTATAGCTGATGATGAAATAAAGAAAACTGCAGCTAATACAAGTCAAGAGAAGATAGACCGTCAGGTAGAAGCAGGTACTTTATTTAGAGCAGACACCTTAGAAGAACTAGCAGTAAAAGTTGGTATGGATCCTGCAATTCTTGTAGACACTATTAATAAATATAATTCATATGTTGATGCAGGTTTTGATCCTGAATTCCATAAGGATACATTTAGCTTAAAAGTTTTAAAAGCACCGTTTTATGCTACTCCAAGAAAGCCAGCAATTCATCATACAATGGGTGGACTTAAGATAGACACTAAAGCCCACGTATTAGACGAAAATGATAAACCAATTAAAAATCTTTATGCTGCTGGAGAAGTTGCTGGAGGTATCCATGCAGGTAACCGTCTTGGCGGTAATGCATTAACTGATATATTTACCTTCGGAAGAATTGCTGGTAAAACTGCAGTTGATGAAATGAAATAAAGATGAACAACTAGTTCATCTATAGTTAATGTTTAGATAATTAAAATAAGAAAGTTGGCTTCACCATTTTGGCCTAAACAACTGAATGTATAAACTGTCTATAAAATCCACGGCAAAATTATGCCGTGGATTTTTGCATTTATAAGGAAGTTTGGAATTGTGAAAGATGAATCTTACTGTAGGTAAATGCAGTACTTTGATAAACTTTTGATTATAGATAATAAAAGAGAAATTAAAGAAAAAATTAAATTTACGAAAATAATAATAACATAATAGTTTTATCTATTAATAAAAAAAGTTATATTTTTGATGGGAGATAAGGGATGAAAAACAGAAAAATAAAGATGATATCGTTAATACTTGTTTTGATAAGCTTATTTGTAAGCTTTAATGTTACGTCTGTTAGTGCAATTACAACAACAGGAACGGATGCAAATGGTTTTACTTGGCAATCTGATGATGGAGTAACATATTCAATAACTGGTTACAATGGTAGTGATACCAATATTACAATTCCTAGTTCTATAGATGGACATGCTGTTACTAGTATAGGAAGCAATGCTTTTAGAGAAAAACCATTAACAAGTGTAACAATTCCAGATACAGTTACAAGTATAGGTGGTTTTGCATTTTATTATTGCTCGTCTCTTGTAAGTATATCAATACCAAATAGTGTAACAAGCATAGGAGATAGCGCGTTTGCATATTGTACATCCCTTGCAAATATAACACTTCCATCAAAACTTAGTAGTATAGGAAATTCTACATTTCAAGATTGTAAAGCACTTACAGGAATAACAATCCCAGATAGTGTTACAAGTATTGGAACTTATGCATTTTTAGAGTGCTTTTCACTTAAGGATATAACAATACCAAACAGTGTAACAAACATTGGAGAAGGTGCCTTTAAGGACTGTAAGGCTCTTAGATCTGCAGTAATGCCTGATAGCGTAACAAGTATAGGCAATTATTTATTTTATAATGATCAGCTTTTATCAAATGTAAGGTTATCAAATAATCTTACTGATACAGGTAGTTTTATATTCTACAATGATTTCTCTTTAACAGGAGTTACACTTCCAAGTAACCTTAAGAATATAGGAAACAGTGCATTTGAAAATTGTACAGCACTTACAAACATAACAATCCCAACTGGAGTGACTAGGATTGGATATAGGGCTTTCATTATGTGCAGAGTCCTTTCAAATGTAACAATACCAAACACAGTTAAGATAATAGATTTTAATGCATTTGCTCATTGTTATGCATTTACTAATATCATAATTCCAGAAGGCGTTACTAGCATTGGAGACTATGCATTTTATTATGATACAGCTTTAACAGATATAACAATCCCTCAAAGTGTTACTAGTATTGGTTTTTTAACATTCAGTAGTTGTAATTCAAATTTTAAAATCAAGGGGTACGAGGGTTCTTACGCACAGACTTATGCAGGTAGTAACTCCATAACCTTCCAAGCGCTGTCTACAACGGAATTTCAAAGACTTTCAGGTCTTTCGAGATATGAAACAAGTGTTGAAATTTCAAAGGCTTGGGGTTCTCATGCTGATTATATTGTTCTTGCTACGGGGGAGGATTTCCCAGATGCTTTATGCGCGGCTCCGTTAGCTACTAAGTACGGTGCACCTATTTTATTGACTTTAAAAAATTCTCTTCCTGAAGCAATAGAAAATGAAATTGATAAACTTAAGCCTCAAGAAATTTTTTTGGTCGGAGGAATAGGAGTAATATCAGATAATATAAAAACAGTTCTTCAAAACAAAGGAATTAAGGTTACAAGAATTTCAGGAGTAGATCGTTATGATACCTCTCTTGAAGTAGCGAAATATGTTAATAGTCAAACTCAAGAGGCTTTTATAGTAACTGGTGATAACTATCCAGACGCATTATCTATAGCTTCCTATGCAGGGAGCAAGCAGATTCCAATTCTATTGACTGATAAAAGCAAGCTTAATGATAAAATAAACAACTATATTAGAAGCAAAGGAATAACAAAAACCTATGTTATTGGAGGAACTGGAGTAGTTAGTGACAATGTATTGAGCTCGCTTCCAAATGCAGAAAGAATTTACGGAAGCAACAGGTATGAAACTAATTATAAAGTTCTATCCAGGTTTTCATTCTCATATGGTGATAATTATTTTGCTACTGGTGAATCCTTTGCAGATGCTTTGTCAGGTTCTGCTTTAGCTGGAGCCTCAAATAATCCTATAATTTTAGTTGGTGATTCAATGCCGGATAATATAGTTAATTTACTTAAGCAGAATAAGGACATGATGAAATTTAAAAAAATTCTTGGTGGAACTGGAGCAGTTTCAGATTCTATAATAAATAAGATATTTAAATAATAGTGGATTTTAAAGGTCATGCTTCGCCTCAACCATATAAAAAACCTAGACAGAGATGTCTAGGTTTTTTCATTAAATTAAAAATCTTCCGACTGTAGTTTTATGTAGTCGGAAGATTTGTTTTTATATCTAGACTTATAATTTATTTACCGAAAGTGATTTTACATATTTTTTTGGAGAGAATCCAAACTCATCTTTAAAAGCTTTTAAGAAATTTTGATAGTTATTAAATCCACTATCAATATATGCAGAATCAATAGAAGCTCCATCATGCAAATGAATTTTGGCAATAATAAGTCTTTTTTTACTAATATATTGATGTATAGTAAAGCCAACATATTGCTTAAATTGACGACTAAGATGATACTTGCTTATATAAAATTTCTGAGATAATGTGTCAAGGGATAAATCTTCACATAAATTTTCATTTATATAATGTACTACATTGCTTATTTTCGAATTCTGCTCAATATCGATTTCAATTTCTTTAGATGTATCAAAATATGCTCTATTGAGATATATTAATAATTCTGTCATATAGATTTTCCTAAGAAGAGCATCACCATAATCATTTCCATTGTAGGATTTCTCAAACTTTTCATATATCTTCTTAATAAGATGAAGAAGATCGATATTTGGACGAAGAAGGTTGTAATGATGTTTTGATGAATCTTCAAAACAAAGTGTAAGAGAGGTTTCATTATTTTCAATCTTTTTTACAAAGCTTGGATCAACCCAAATAACAATTCTTTCATAATTAATTCCATTCTCAATTACAGGTTTATGTAACTCTCTATTGTTAGTTAGTAGAATATCATTAGGTCTAAGATTGTATGTTTTTCCTTCAATAATATATTTAACTCTTCCGGAGATAAAAAAGAATATCTCATAAAAGTCATGATTATGATATTCAACATTTAATGAATGCTTATCTGAGTAGTGAAAAAATTCAAAATCAGGTGAATTCATCACTTGTCTTGACGTAAATTCTAATATGTTATTATCCATGACGCCTCCATAACATTTTATAAGTATACAATATAGCAATTTTTGTAATTTTTCAAGCAAGAAAAACAATAAATATTATAAATAGAAAGATATAATTTAGATATAGAAATAACGAAAAGGTAATTTAAATAAGAGGTGTTTATTATGAAATTATCATTTAGATGGTATGGAGAAAATGATCCTGTAAAATTAAAGTATATTAGACAAATTCCTAATATGAGAAGCGTTGTTACTGCTGTTTATGATGTGCCAGTTGGAGAGGTATGGAGCCGTGAAACTATAGCAAATTTAAAAAAAGATGTTGAAGAGGCAGGTCTTATCTTTGATATAGTTGAAAGTGTGCCGGTCCATGAAGACATAAAGCTAGGAAAGACTACTCGTGACAAATATATAGAAAACTATAGTGAAAATATTAGAAGATTAGCTGAAGCTGGTGTCAAGGTTATCTGTTATAATTTTATGCCTGTATTCGATTGGACAAGAACTCAACTTGATAAAGAATTAGAAGATGGATCAACAGCACTTGTTTATTACAAGGATCAACTTGAAAAAATGGATCCATTGAATGGGGAGTTAGCACTTCCAGGATGGGATTCTAGTTATAAGAAAGAAGATTTAAAAGCTTTATTTGAAGATTATTCAAAGATTAATAAAGAAACTCTTTGGGGGAACTTGCAATATTTCTTAGAAAAAGTTATTCCTGTTGCAAAAGAAAACGATATAAATATGGCAATACATCCAGATGATCCGCCATTTGATATATTTGGTCTTCCAAGAATAATAACTGGTGAAGCAAATATAGATAGATTTTTAAAACTAGTTGATAGTCCTAATAATGGATTAACATTATGCACTGGATCATTAGGATGTACAAAATCAAATGATATTTATCAAATGATAGATAAATATAGTGCACAAGGAAGAATTCACTTTATGCATGTAAGAAATGTAAAAATATTAGATGATGGAAGTTTTGAGGAATCAGCTCATTTCTCAGCTTGTGGTTCACTTGACATTGTTAAAATCATGGAGATTTTACATAAAAATAAATTTCAAGGTTATTTAAGACCAGATCACGGAAGAATGATATGGGGCGAAACTGGTAGACCTGGATATGGGTTATATGATCGAGCATTAGGTGCAAGTTATATTACAGGTATATGGGAAGCACTTGGGAAATTGAAATAATTATAAATATTAAGAGGAGTAAATAATTATGAAAATACCATTTAATATAGATTTAAAAGACAAGGTAGTAGTTGTTACTGGAGCTGGCGGAGTACTTTGTAGTATGTTTGCTAGTGCAATTGCTGAGTGTGGAGCTAAGGTAGCTCTTTTAGATATAAATATTGAGAATGCACAAAATTACGCAAATGAAATCACAAAGTCAGGTAATATAGCAAAAGCTTATAAAGCTGATGTACTTAATAAAGAAAGTTTAGAAGCAGCACGAGCACAAGTTACTGCTGACTTTGGAACTTGTGATATTTTAATCAATGGTGCAGGTGGAAATAATCCTAGAGCAACAACAACTAATGAATATTATTTTGAAGGAGATATAAATAAGAGTGATATTACTACATTCTTCAACTTGGATCCTAAGGGTGTTGAATTTGTATTTAACTTAAACTTCCTTGGAACATTAATACCTACACAAGTTTTTGCTCAGGATATGTTAGGTAAGGAAGATACAAGCATTATAAATATTTCATCAATGAATGCATTTACTCCACTTACAAAAATTCCTGCTTACTCAGGAGCTAAGGCGGCAATAAGTAATTTTACACAATGGCTTGCAGTTCATTTCGCTAAGTCAGGTATCCGTGTAAATGCTATTGCACCAGGATTCTTTGTAACTAAACAAAATCGAGATTTATTATTTAATGAAGATGGTGAACCTACTGAAAGAACAGCTAAAATTTTAAATAGTACTCCAATGGGACGATTTGGTGAAAGTGAAGAACTTGTAGGAACATTATTATTCTTACTTTCAAAACCAGCAGCCAGCTTTGTTACAGGCGTTGTAATTCCTGTAGATGGTGGGTTTAGTGCATATTCAGGAGTATAAAGTATAACTTTTCAGTTGAAGAAGAGGGACTGTTACAGATGCTAGCTATTGGTTAAAAAAATGTTTGAAAGTAGGGTGATAATTTGAAAAAATTTATGGATGAAAACTTTTTATTATCTAATTCAACAGCAATAGATTTATATCATAACTACGCAAAAGAAATGCCTATTATTGATTACCATTGCCATGTAAATCCAAAAGAAATATATGAAAATAAAAAATTTAATAATATTACTGAAGCATGGTTATACGGGGATCATTATAAATGGAGAGCAATGAGAAGTAATGGTATAGATGAAAAATATATCACAGGGGATGGAAGTGATTATGAGAAATTCCTAGCTTGGTCAAAAACAATACCTATGGCTATAGGTAATCCTCTTTATCATTGGACTCACTTAGAACTTCAACGATTCTTTGGAATATATGATGTTCTAGATGAAGATACTGCTCCATTAATTTGGGAAAAAGCTAATGCATTACTTAGTGGAGAAGGTTTTAGAGTAAGAGATTTAATTGAAAAGTCAAATGTTGAATTTTTATGTACAACAGATGATCCTATTGATACATTGGAATATCATATAAAAATTAAGGAAGATAAAAGCTTTAATGTAAAGGTATTGCCAACATTTAGACCAGATAAGGGAATGGAAATAAGTTCAGATGGCTTTGTTTCATGGGTAAAAAATCTGGAGAGAATATCTGAAGTTACCATTAACTGCTATGATGAATTTTTACTAGCACTCGAATCAAGAATAAAGTTTTTTCATTCAGTTGGATGTAGAATATCAGATCATGGCTTTAACAATACAGTAGTATATTCAGAAGTTTCAAAAGAAGAGGCAACAGCTATATTTAAAAAAGTGCTAGACGGTAAAGCTATAAGTATAGAAGAAGAAAAGAAATATAAGACTTATACATTTAGATTTGTAGCTAAACACTATTATATGCTTGGATGGACAATGCAACTTCATATAGCAGCACTTAGAAATAATAATACAAAAATGATTGAAAGTTTAGGAGCAGATACTGGATTTGATTCCATAAATGATGAATGCATGGCTTACCCCCTTTCTAGACTTTTAGATTCACTAGAAAGAGAAAATTCTCTTCCAAAGACCATTTTATATACATTAAATCCAAAGGATAACTATGTTTTAGGAACTATGATAGGAAACTTCCAAGGGGATGGAATTCCGGGGAAAATACAATTTGGTGCAGCTTGGTGGTTTAATGATAATAAAGATGGAATGATTGAGCAAATGAAAGCATTAGCTAACTTGGGATTATTAGGCCATTTTGTTGGAATGTTGACTGACTCAAGAAGCTTCCTATCATATACAAGACATGAATACTTTAGGAGAATAGCTTGTAATCTAATTGGAGAATGGGTTGAAAATGGGGAAGTACCAGAAAATATAAAATTACTAAAAAATATTGTTCAAGGTATATGTTACAACAATGCTAAGGAATATTTCGGCATGTGAAAGAGGTGTACGCTCAATGGATGTAATTACAATAGGAGATGGAATGATTGCAATGTGTCCTATACAAAAAGGACCAATAATATTTTCGAATACTTTTGAAAGAAAAGTAGGAGGAGCAGAATTGAACGTTGCAATTGGTTGCTCAAGATTAGGATTAAAATCTGGATGGATAAGTAGACTAGGAAACGATGATTTCGGAAAATATATTTTAAAGACAATAAGAGGAGAAGATGTTGATATATCAGAAGTTAAGCTTGTAGATGGATATCAAACATCAGTATATTTTAGAGAAGTTTTATCTGATGGGTCTAGTAGGTCATTTTATTATAGAGAGAAATCTCCAACAAGTACAATGAACCCAGAAGATTTGAATGAAGAATATTTTAAGAATGCAAAAATACTTCATATAACAGGAGTTTTTCCTTCAATTAATAAAAATAATCAAAGTGTGTTTATAGAAGCAGTAAAATTAGCAAAGAAATTAAATTTAAAGGTATCCTTTGATCCTAATATTAGATTGAAAATGTGGACAAAAGAAGAAGCAAAATATTTTATACAAAGGATTTTACCTAGTGTTGATATTCTCTTAATAGGAGATAAAGAAGTAGAACTATTATTAGAAGATACTAATATAGAAAAGGCAATAGAAACTTTTCACGGTTATGGAATAGAGAAAGTTATTGTTAAAAGAGGAGCTAAAGGAGCAATAGGTTCAGATGGTAAAAATATATATGAAGTTCCAGCTATTAAACCAAAAGCGTTAGTAGATACAGTAGGGGCGGGAGATGGATTTGCAGCAGGATTTTTAACTGCGCTACTTAAAGGTGAAACACTAGAAAGTTGTGTTACATTTGCAAATGCAGTTGGATCCCTAGTAGTTGGTGTCGAAGGTGATAATGAAGGATTACCTTATTATGATGATGTTTTAGTACATTTAGGACAAGCAAAAAAAATAGAGCGTTAGAACAATAATCCTCAAAATATAAGAACAAAGTAAAAAGATAGCAATAGAATAACCTTAAATAAAGTTATAAATAAAAGGTGATGTGTAAATAATGTTTGAAGAACTTTATAATATTTTAAAAGAAGAAAAAGCAGTAGCTGTTATTAGAACTAATACATATGAAGAAGCAAAGGAAATTAGTATGGCAGCTATTGACGGTGGAATGAAGATTATAGAAATAACTATGAGTGTACCCAATGCACCAAAGCTCATAAAAGAATTAAAAGAAGCATATAAAGGTACGTATGTTGGAGCAGGAACTGTTTTAACTAAAGATGCTGTAGATGAGTGCATCGATAATAATGCTGATTTTATTGTTTCACCTTGCATTGATGAAGAAATAATAAGTTATGCGAGTCAAAGAAAGGCATTAATAATTCCTGGGCTAATGACAATGTCAGAAGTAAACAAAGCTTATAAATTAGGATTAAGATTTATAAAACTATTTCCAGGAAGTGTTGTTGGAAAAGGATTTATAGGAGCAGCAAAATCAATATTTCCAGATATTAATATAATGCCTACTGGCGGAGTAAATAAGGATAATATAAGTGAATGGATACAAGCTGGAGCAGATTGTGGTGGAATTGGTAGTGATTTAAATAAAGTATATAAAAGCAATGGTGTTGTAGGTGTAAAAGAATATTGCGTTAAAGTTATGGCAAAAGTAAAATGAATGATAAAAATCAATCTATCATCTAATAACCCTTCTTAAGTTTCCATTTTATTCATATAATGAAATATTGTGTTATAATGGTTATGTAGTTAACTTAACCTTATGGAAAAATGTAAGCAACAGATTATCTATATATTGTGAAGATATATCAATCCGAAATAATAATAATCTTTATGGAAAAGGGGGACGAAGATGATACAACTAGGAAATGCACTTATTCTTTTAGCACTTGTAGTTGCTCTAGTTCTGGCTATCATTGCAATAGTACGAGGCTATAAGGGCATGAAGGCGAGCAAACTTTTCGATACAGATGATAAAAAAGTAAAAGTTAGTTATTGGTTACTTTCAGCCATACATATGTGGGTGGGTATTTTAATTACTTTGTGCTATTTGATTGCAGGAGTATTTATTTTGAATAGATTTTGATGGAGGTGGCCTGATGTTCTTTTTTATTTTACCGTATTTAGCGGCTATAATTGGAATTCTTATTGCATTTAGTTGTTTTATAGGAATATCTCTCATAATTATTGGTGGTACAGGGGTAGCAATGGATAAAATATACTTAAAGCAGATGGAAACAAAAAATGGTGTATCAAAACCTTTATTTAATACAAGCTCAATAATCTTAGGACTTATATTCATTTTATTTCCTATAGGATATGTTCTATATAAGATTATTCTTTCATTATCATAAAGATAAGTATAATAGTAATAAAGCCCTGGACTAATTAATCAGTCTAGGGCCTTTATTTGTTACTGAGTACTGTGTATTCAGTAATTAGGAAATTATATATCGCGCAGATGTTAGATGGGGATTAAGTGAGCCTCTTTATAATCAATTAATTTAGAGTAATTTAATCAGCGCTTCTAACTCTTCTAATAAATCTTTTGCAAGCGTAAAATCAGTATTTTTTAAAGCAGATTCTATTCTTATTTCAACTAATTTTTTCTTTTGTTCTATTTCTAAATAGTCTAAGCTAAAATGCTTAGCATAAATCATCTTTCTAAATTTTCGCATATTCATTTTTCTAATTGTCTTATCTTCAATGATTAAAACAAAATCCATACAGTTAACTATAGAATAGAAATCATGAGAAATCATAAGTATCGCGCCTTGATAATTTGATATGGCTTTCTCTAATGCTATTTGTGAATAGGTGTCTAAATGACTTGTAGGCTCATCAAGAAGTAACATGTTTGTTTTACTATCAGAGATTTTAGCCAATTGAAGTATATTTTTTTCTCCACCAGATAAAGATCCTATCTTTTGATTAATCATTTCTTCTTCAAAACCATAGTTTGAAATATGAGCTTTAATATCATCATAGGTTTTAAAGCCAGCATCAAAAAATTCTTCAAGTATCGTATTAGATTCATTTAGTGTTTTGCCTTGAAGCTGAGATAAATAAGCTATTTTAACATTTTCATTTATTTCAATAGAATCATGATTATTTTTATATATTTCTTGAAGTAAGGTTGTTTTACCGGTACCATTTGAACCGATAATGGCTATTTTATCAGTAGATTTAATCTCAAAGTTAACATTTTCTAGAAGCAAATCGTCAAAGGAGATGCTATAATCCTTAACTTTTAAAGCAACAATTTCTTCGGGCACATTATATGTAGATAAACGTATATTCGGTTGCTTAATATCTACAAATGGTGCTTTAATCATACGTTTTTCTAATCTTTCTTGATATTTAACTCTAGCTCTTAGGGTTCTCCCTCTAAAAGCTTCAGCATTGTCAGTTGCTATATCTCTTAGTTTTTTTATTAACTTTTCGTTTCTCTCAAATTCTTCATTATCAGAAGCAGCTAGCTCTTGTAATTCAATTTTAGTTTCGAGTAATGAGAAGTTATAATCAATAAAGTTTCCGTCATACTCTTGAAGCTCCATGTTTTCTAGGTGAATAATCTTGTCAAAACAGTGATTCAATAGATATCTGCTGTGCGTAATAATTAACATTGTTCCTTTGTGTGAATTAATTAGATCTTTAAGTGCTTTAAGATTATCAAAGTCTAAAAATACATCAGGTTCATCCATAATCATTAAGTCTGGAGAGTTTAGCATTTCCTTGATTACTTGAATAAGCTTGAACTGCCCACCGCTAAGCTCAGATATCATTAAATCTTTATACTTTATTAAGTTTGCAAGATTTAGGCTCTTATTAATGTTGTTTTCGTAGTCGGCACCATTAATTGCATCAAATGCATCTAAAGTTTGTTGATACTTTTCTAGTAAAGTATCAATATCAGAGGATGTTTCCATTTCAGTACAAATAGATGTTATTTCATTTTGTAATTTAATAAAATCTTCTGCTATATAATCAAAAACAGTAATTTCTTCTATATTGTCCAAATGTGAGAATTGACTTACATAACCAATTCTACAATTAGGGGATAGTTCTAAACTACCATCGAACATATATTTTTCTGGATACATAATTATATCTATCAGTGTACTTTTTCCGCTACCGTTTGTTCCTATAAAAGCACAATGATTACCATCTTCTAATGTAAATGAAATGTTATTAAATAAATCTTTTTGGGGGAACGAATAGGACAAATTATCAACTTTTATCACGTTATTACCTCTCTTTATCACTAAAAAAGAGCCTATAGAAATAAGCTCTTCAATATATTTTTTAAATTACTATGTTACACTTGTTATTTGTATAGTAAAGATATTATATTAAGTTTAACTTTGATAGCATAACACTTTTTAAGGCTAAGTTCAATGACTTCATATTGGCAATAAAAACTGTTCTTATTTTAGCAAAAGTTTTTTTGCTAATAATGAGAGCAAGAAAAGGTAATAGGAGAGTAATCCAAAGTACACAATGGAAAACCCTTGAATTGAAGGGTTTTTCTTGTTTTTGAGGGTGGATTTTAGTGTATACTTTTTAGAAGAAATATATTATTCTAAGAACTATGATGCACACATGTGATTGAAATCACATAAAGTTTCTCTATTTATAGATAATATATATACTATAAATTATCTATATTGGAGGTAGAATTATGTCAAGATTTAAAGCACAAGTAGATGCACGTATATATCCACCAAGGGAAAAGCATGTTGTAATATTTGATACTTTTAATAATTTAGTGAGTGGAGAAGAAATGGAGCTATTAAATGACCATGATCCAAGACCACTACATTATCAATTTTTAGCAGAATATACTGAACAATTTGAATGGGAATATCTTGAGCAAGGACCAGAGGTATGGCGTGTAGCTATCAAAAAGAAATAGCATCTCTATATAACTTTGAACTAATTTCTAAAGATATTAGAAACTCTAATTATGAATTTTTTTGTGAACTCACTTAAACCGTTTGTAAGTAACTTAAAAGCTACTTACAAGCGGTCATATTTTTTTCAAGTTTCATAGCATATTCTCAATATGACAGTTTTAGACGGAAAATTATCAATATTTAGAATATTCTGAAAATTAGAAAGTGATTGGTTCAGAAATATTAACAAATATTGAATAATAAAAAATAATATAAAATAATATGATTTAATACCTTGAAATTTATAAAAAAAAGTGTTATTATGAAAACGTAGTCAAGTTAGGAATAGTTAAATAGCGGTTCCTAAGTAGATTACAAAGTAATAATAAATAATAATATCAAGCATGTTACTAATTCAACTAGGCGTTATCAAAGTAAATAAAATAATTTAATATTGATTTGTACTCATTGTGTTTTGTACAGCTTTATAAGGGTATTATGATGTTTTTTAATTAATTTAATTCAATGTACAAGCAGTGTAATGAAATTCAAACAATATGTATTTTGTTTTATTTTATAATGCTCATGCCTTTTGTTTTTGTAGCAAATAAAAATTAGGAGGTATAAGTAAAAATGGTAGGAATTATTCTTGCTAGTCACGGTGAATTTGCTAAAGGCATCTTGCAATCTGGTACGATGATTTTCGGAGAACAAGAAAACGTTAAAGCTATTACGTTGATGCCAAGTGAAGGACCTGATGATCTAAAAGCAAAAATGAAAGAAGCAATCGCATCTTTTGACAAGCAAGATGAGGTTTTATTCTTAGTTGATCTTTGGGGCGGTACTCCATTCAACCAAGCAAACTCTCTATTTGAAGAACACAAAGATAAATGGGCTATTGTAGCCGGTTTAAATCTTCCAATGTTGATTGAAGCTTATGGTTTACGTCTTTCAAATGAATCTGCACATGAAATTGCAGCATCTATTTTAAAATCAGCTAAAGAAGGAATCAAGGTTAAACCAGAAACATTAGAACCAGTTACTGGTGGAACTTCACAAGCCTCAGCTCAACAATCTAATGCAGGTGCACCTGGATCATTCGAGTATGTTTTAGCTAGAATCGACTCTCGTTTGCTTCATGGACAAGTAGCAACTGCTTGGACAAAAGCTATGCAACCTACACGTATCATTGTTGTGTCAGATGATGTTGCAAGAGACAAACTTCGTAAGAACTTAATTACACAAGCTGCTCCTCCAGGAGTTAAGGCTCATGTTGTACCAGTAGATCATATGATCAAGCTTGCAAAAGATGATCAACATTTTGGTGGACAACGTGCTATGCTTCTTTTTGAAAATCCAGAGGATGTACTAAGAGCAGTAGAAGGTGGAGTACCTTTGAAGACAATCAATGTTGGTTCAATGGCTCACTCTTTAGGTAAAGTTCAACCAAATAAAGTACTTGCTTTTAATCAAGTAGATATTGATACATTCAATAAACTTAAAAAAGCTGGACTAAACTTTGACGTTCGTAAAGTACCAAATGATTCAAAAGGAAATATGGACGAAATACTAAAAAAAGCACAAGAAGAATTAGCTAAACTTAAATAATTTAATTATTTAAGAAATCTAATTATTTAGACAAAAGGAGGTTTAATAATCGTGACTTTAAATATAATTCAAATAATATTAGTCATCATTGTAGCATTTCTAGCTGGTGTAGAAGGTATATTGGATGAATTCCAATTCCATCAACCAATAATAGCTTGTACATTAATCGGTTTAGCTACAGGAAATTTATTACCATGCCTTATCCTAGGTGGTACTCTTCAAATGATCGCTTTAGGCTGGGCAAATATCGGTGCTGCAGTAGCACCTGATGCAGCATTAGCATCTGTTGCATCCGCAATTATTTTAGTTCTTGGTGGACAAGGTAAAGAGGGAGTTGCTTCAGCAATCGCTATAGCTGTTCCTCTAGCAGTTGCAGGTTTATTATTAACAATTATTTGTCGTACTATTGCTACAGCATTTGTACACTTCATGGATGCAGCTGCAAAAGAAGGAAATATCAGAGCTGTTGAAATGTGGCAAATCGCTGCTATCTGCTTACAAGGTGTACGTATAGCAATTCCTGCTGGTTTAATATTAGCAATTGGTGCTGATCCAATACGTTCATTACTTGACGCTATGCCTACTTGGTTAACAGGTGGTTTAGCAATCGGTGGTGGAATGGTTGTAGCTGTTGGTTATGCAATGGTAATCAACATGATGGCTACAAAAGAAGTATGGCCATTCTTTGCAGTAGGTTTTGTATTAGCAACAGTTTCACAAATTACACTTATCGGATTAGGTGCTTTAGGTGTTGCATTAGCTCTTCTTTACTTAGCATTAAGTAAACAAGGCGGCAACGGCGGAAGTTCAAATACTGGAGATCCATTAGGGGATCTTATAGATAGATACTAAGAAGGGAGAGGACGAAAATGGCAAAAGATTTAAAATTAACTAAAAAAGATCGTATTTCTGTTTGGTGGCGTTCAGCTTTCCTTCAAGGTTCTTGGAACTATGAAAGAATGCAAAACGGTGGTTGGGCATTCGCAATGATTCCAGCAATCAAAAGATTATATAAGACTAAAGAAGAAAGAACTGCAGCGTTGGAACGTCACTTAGAGTTCTTCAACACTCATCCATATGTAGCTTCACCAGTTATTGGTGTAACATTAGCATTAGAAGAAGAACGTGCAAATGGTGCTCCAATCGATAACGCAACTATTCAAGGTGTTAAGGTTGGTATGATGGGACCTTTAGCTGGTATCGGAGATCCAGTATTCTGGTTTACTGTAAGACCAATATTAGGAGCATTAGCTGCTTCACTTGCTATTAGCGGTAACATTATTGGACCATTCATATTCTTCTTTGCTTGGAACATAATTCGTATGGCATTTATGTGGTATACACAAGAGTTCGGTTACAAAGCAGGATCTCGTATCAGTGAAGATTTAACTGGTGGTTTATTACAAGATATTACAAAAGGAGCATCTATCCTTGGTATGTTCATATTAGGATCATTAGTTAACAGATGGGTATCTGTTAGATTTGCACCAGTAGTATCATCAGTTAAATTAAGTGATGGAGCATTCATTGATTGGAGCAAGCTTCCTGATGGAGCTGCTGGAATTCAACAAGCTCTATTACAACAAGGATCAGGTATGGCATTAACTGATACTAAGGTAACAACTTTACAAGGTAACTTAGATTCATTAATTCCTGGACTTGCAGGATTAATAATCACACTTATCTGTATGTGGTTACTTAAGAAGAAAGTATCTCCAATTGTTATGATTCTAGGATTATTTGTAATTGGTATTGTTTTCCACTTAATCGGATTAATGTAATATTTAAAAATTAGCCTAGGCTTTTTAGCCTGGGCTTTTATTAACATATAGAGTAGTTAAAGTAGAGTAAAAAATAATTGGTACAATACTAATAATATAGATTGGTAATATATGTGTTAAGTTTATCTACTTTCAAACACTTGATAGTAATATATAAAGAATATATAATGATAGTAATAAATTTTTGTATAAGTAGAAAAGAGGTAGATCGGATGGTTGAATCACTCAATACAAAAGTAGATTTAGTAATTGAAGCAACAGCATTTACGGGTTTTTCAGATTATGGTAAACTCATGATTGGCGACAAGGGTTTCGAATTCTATAATTCTCGTGATACACGCAAGTTTATTCAAATTCCTTGGGAAGAGGTTGACTATGTCATTGCATCTGTAATGTTTAAAGGAAAATGGATTCCAAGATATGCAATCAGAACAAAGAAAAATGGTACATATACTTTTGCCTCAAAAGATGCAAAAAAGGTACTTCGTACTGTTCGAAATTATATTGATCCAGAGCATATGGTTTCTTCGTTAAGCTTTTTTGATGTGGTAAAACGAGCTGTGAAATCACTATTTAAGAAGAATAAATAAACTAAATAAGTTATTAAGTAAACATAAAATAAAAAACAAGGGACTTGCTCTTTTCAGTAGTAAGTTCCTTTTTATTTTCAAAAATTGAGAAAAGAGGTATCATTATATTATAAAAATGTAGAGTGGTGATTTTTATGAACATAATTATATGTGAAGATAGAAAAGAATATATAGTAAAAATTTCTCAAATAGCAAAACTTGTATTTGGAGAGAGAGGCTTGGAATGTAATATCAAAGCATTTAATATCTATGAAGAGGCAATAAAATATATTAAATCTTTAAAATCCTATGAAGATTGCCTTTATATTTTAGATATTGATTTGAAACAGGACAAAAATGGGTTAATGCTAGGAAGAGAGATAAGAAATATTGATGAATATAAAGGAGAAATGATATATGTTACTTCTTATGTACATCAAATGCAAAGCGTATTTAAATATAAGCTGAAAATATTAGACTTTATAGACAAAGGCTTTGACATGGAAAATTCTATAAGAGAAGCACTTAATACATATATTAAAATTTATAAAGATAAGATTGAGAATGAATCTTTAATATTTAAGGTTGGTGGAAATGTATTTATTATAAAACCCTCAGATATTATTTGTATTGGAACTGATAAGAGTAAAAAGAAGATTATTATATATACAATAAATAAGGAAATAAGCGTGAATTTAACTCTAAAGGAAATTCAAGAAGAACTTTCAAATCAATTTATACAAATTCATAGAAGCATAATTGTTAATAAAGAACATATTAAAATGATTGAAGATGTTAATGAGGATTTATATGTAGTTCTTACTGGTGGTATAAGGGAGATTGTTTCTAAGAGAAGAGAGAAGGAGATACGATCATGCTTTACACAGTAGCAACCACATTAGTTCAAACCTATCTTATTTATGCTTTTTCTGATAAAAAGATAAATATTAAACTAAATGGTATTTTTGCAATAATAATAGTGATGCTTATTAAACCAAGTGTTATGCAGTTTTTAGCTGATAACCTTTTATCATTTATATTTGTATGGTTTTGCAATTATATAATAACCTATTTCTGCATTGGCAAGAACTTCAGAAGGAATTTGGAACTTTCCTTTTTTGTAGAGTTAATTACTCTCATGTCCTATTATATGAGTTCAGGTATAGTACTTATTTTAGATTATAAAATAAATATAGCAGATATATTTAATTTTAATATTTTATTACATCCTATTAATTATAGTTTTATATTAATTTATTTAGCAATCTTATTAGCATTTGGGTTATTTAGGAGATATATTCCTTTGAGTTTTCCAGATGATAATGTGAAAGAAAGAAACTTTAATGGCATATACATAATCATTCTTATTAATATATTGATAAAAATAATAAATGATTTAAATATTAACTACGGAATTAAATTAATCATATTTGTTTCGATAAACTTTTTTATCTTAATGTTTTACATTATAAATAATAAACTAGACATTCAGAATATAAAAGATGAATTAGAACTAAATGAAAAAGAAAAGAAGATTAAGGAATTAACCCTATACATAGATACCATAGAGAAGTTAGTGGAGAAATATAGAGAGTTTAAACATGATTATAAAAACATAGTTTTAGGCATTGGAATGGATAACTTAAAAGAAAATGATCTATTAGATAAATTAAGTAGAGAAGTGGTAGGGGATAAAAGTTATGATGCCTTCCTGAATTTGAAAGATATAAATTATATACCTTTAAAATCTATTCTTTCATATTATATAATGTTAAGTATTAAGAAAGATATAGAAGTAAGCTTAATAACTATAGGAAAAATAAAGGAATGTAATATATCTGAAATGGAATTTTCTAGAGTTATGGGAATAATATTAGAAAATGCATTAGAGGAAGTATTAAAAAATGAACATAAAAAATTAGAAATTTATGTGGAAGCGATTGATAATAACTTAAATATTACAGTAGCTAATACATTTAAAAAACAAGAATTGAATATGGATAAAATTTATGATAGAGGATATTCTACTAAAGGTGAAAATAGAGGATTAGGTCTTTATATACTAAAATCTATAGTGGATAAGAATCCAAAAATGAACCTAAATACATTTATTAATGAGGGAATGTTTACACAAGATTTATATATTTTTTCTGCAGAGGAGAAGTTAAAAGGAAAATAGTACTTTTAACTTCTTTTTACGTTTAGTAAGAAAAAAAACCTCCTAACGTGATAAATAATTGAATTAAAGGTATGGGTAGAAACGTTGGAAGAAATGCTATTTTAACTTCTGATGAATAGGTATAATATGAAATTGCTCACAAAATTATAATTCAAAATTAAGTATAGATATTAGTGAGTGTAAACAGTATTTAAGTACTTTTCATGCAATTATTATTAAAATTTAGTAAGGAAAAAAATAAAAAGGGTTTAGGAGGAAAATATATGACAAATTATAAGGGTAATGATCGTTTGTTATTTGGAATGATTCTAGGTGTTGCAACTTATTGGTTATTTGCAAGTGCTATAACAGCAGGCGTACCACCACTTACTAGTGATTTAGGAATTTCAAGTTCAATTGTTAGTACTGCAGTCAGTATTACTGCATTAATTTGTGGTGTTAGCATTGTAACTGCAGGAAGTATTGCTGACAGAGTTGGAAGGGTTAGGATTACTCAAATCGGATTTATATTAAGTATTATTGGTTCCATACTTTGTGCAATAGCTCAGGGAGCTACACTTCTTATTGCAGGTCGTGTCATTCAAGGGTTATCAGGTGCCTTTATTATGCCAGCTACTTTAGCTCTTATAAATGCCTATTATCCTGGTGAAGCTCGCCCACGTGCTTTAAGCTTTTGGTCTTTAGCTTCTTGGGGTGGCAGTGGTGTTGCTAACTTCTTTGGAGGTGCTGTAGTATCAGCATTAAGCTGGCGTTGGTTATTTTGGCTTACTGTTCCTGTAGCGTTAATTGGTATATTTTTAATAAATGGTACTCCAGAAAGTAAAATTACTAGTGGAGAAAAAAGAAGCATTGATTATTTTGGAATTATTACTTTAGTGTTAGCATTACTTTCACTAAATTTAGTTGTTACTCGTGGAAGACAACTTGGATGGACCAATCCAATTATTCTTTCATTAATAGCTGCTTTTGTAATTCTATTTGGTATATTCCTATTTATAGAGAGTAGAAGTTCGGTACCATTAGTTGATTTATCGCTATTTAGCAGCAAAGGTTATGATGCAGCTGTAATCTCAAATTTCTTACTTAATATGTGTGCAGGTTGTCTATTTATATTAATGCCTTACGTTCAAACAACACGTGGCTTAAGTTCATTCCAAAGTGGACTATTAACAATTAGTTATTTAGTTGCCATTGTTTCGACAATTCGCGTAGGAGAAAAAGTTATGCTTAAGACAGGGGCACGTTTGCCAATGGCAATAGGTACATTAATGGCTGCAGTAGGGATTTTCTTAATGACACTAACATTCTTACCTAATGCTGCTTATTTTACAGCTGTTGTAGTTGGTCTTGCTGTCATGGGAACTGGATTTGGATTTTATGCTACTCCATCTACAAATACTGCAGTTGGAAATGCACCAGCAGAAAAAGCAGGTTCTGCATCAGGTATTTATAAAATGGCAAGTTCTTTAGGTGGTAGTTTTGGTGTAGCCATTTCTGGAGCGGTGTCAACAGCTATTATTATGAGTGACAAAACAGCTCAAAATTTATCAGCTGGTTGGGGATTGGGAGTTAGTGTAATTGCAGGATCCATATCACTAATTGCTGTATTAATACTAGTACCTAAAAATAAGAAAAACGAGAATAATAAAAGAAAAGCCGCTTAATTAAAACCCAGAATTACATACTACTGTTTATGAAAATATAATAGAAAGGAAGTTTTTATTATGTCAAACATATTAGATAAAGCTAAATTAAATGAAGAGTATATTATTAATTTCAGAAGAGATTTACATGAAAATCCTGAACTTAGTGGTCAGGAATTTAAAACTCAAGAAAAGATTATGAAGGAATTAGATAAACTTGGAATACCATACAAGAAAGCCGGAAATACATCTTTGATTGCAACATTAAAAGGTGGGAAAGGTGGTAAAACAGTAGCTTTAAGAGGTGACATAGATGCTCTTCCAGTAAAAGAAGAAACAAATGTTGAATTTAAATCTAAAACGCCAGGATTAATGCATGCATGTGGTCATGATGCTCACACTTCAATGCTACTTGGTGCTGCAAAAATATTATCTGAAATGAAGGATGAGATTTGTGGTGAAGTTAGATTTTTCTTCCAAGAGGCAGAGGAAACATTCTCAGGTGCGAAAAAAATAATAGAAGCTGGAGGAATGGAGGGTGTAGATGCTTGCCTTGGTATGCACGGAATGCCAGAATTAGAGACTGGATATGTAAATATTGAGCCCGGATATAGAATGGCTGGCTGTGATACTATTTATGTTAAGTTTGAAGGAGTATCAGGACATGGGTCTGTACCACATATGGCTAAGGATACTATTCATCCTGCATGTATTTTTGTGACAGATCTTCAAGGGATAGTTACTAAAAATATTAATGCTCAAGATCCAATAGTGCTTTCTGTAGGAAAGTTTATTGGCGGAACAAAGGCAAATATAGTTGCTAAATATACAGAGATAGATATTTCCATGAGATATTTTAATCCAAAAGTTAGAGAAATAGCGCACGAAGCGATAAAAAGACACGCAAAAGCGATTGCAGATGCCTATGAACTTAAAGTTGATGTAAGAATAGAAGAAAGTGCCTTAAGTCTATATAATGATGAAGAATTGGTAGCAATAGCAGATAAGTCTGCAACAAAAGTATTTGGAGAAGGCAAAAATAAAACTTTGCCTAAATATATGGGGTCAGAGGATATGCCATACTATTTCCAACATGCTAAAGGAGTTTATGCATTTGTAGGTTACAGAAATGAGGAAAAAGAAGCTATATATTTCCCACACCATGAAAAATTCAAGATTGATGAAGACTACATGAAATATGGTACAGCATTACATGTACAATTTGCTCTTGATTTTTTAAGTAAATAGTATGGAGACATAAGAATTAATTTATTAGAAAAGTTCGAGGATAAGTTATACAATATAACTATAGTTTTCCCCGTGAAATCCATGATAGAAATGTCGTGGATTTTTCCTATTAAAGACTTTGTTTACCCATTCTTTAACGTAATTCTTTTAAATTAACTCGATAAATGGATACACCATTTAGTTTCCCATTTTCCTCTTTACTAGCCATTAGACTTATTGCTTTCACTGGAATCTTAATTCTCTCATATGAAATTAAACTATTTAAGTCTGCAGAATCTTCATTAAGTAAAATTCTTCGCCCTAAAGTTATATGAGGGATATAAAGCTTATTATAAAATGGTATCTTATATTTATTTAATAGGATGGTAAGCTCTTCATGAAGTTCAGATAGAGAAGCATTTTCTTCTATCCCCATCCATAAGATATTTGTCTTTTTTCTTTTAAAAATACCTAAGGTATTTGCTGATAATTCAAAAGGAAGTATATTTAAAACTGCCATATCTAACAATTCTTTTATTTTGGAAATCTGAGTATCATCAGCTTCTCCAATAAAGCGAATGGTTAAATGAAAGTTATTCTTTTGAGTAAAACTGCCCTCAGTGCAGTAATTCTTTATATTTGATGTTATCTTTTCAAGATAATTCTTAATGTTATCATCAAAATCTATAGCAATATAGACTCTCAAGTGCTTCACTTCCTTTACTTTAAGTTATAATAATTATAATTGATATTTTAGAAATTACAAAAAACATAATTGAAATATATTAAAGAACTTTGTAAAAATAGCTTAATATTTGCTATAATATTTGTGTTTAATAATTTTGAATATAATAGATGAGGAATATAAAGAGATGACAATAGAATTAGAGAAACACTACAATAAATTTTGTGAGGATAAAAGATTAACAAGAAGACACGGACAAGTAGAATATGTAACTTCAATGAAGTATATTCATGAGTATCTAGAAAACTATGAAAATGCAAAAATCTTAGATGTTGGTGCAGGAACAGGGAGATACTCTGTGGAACTAGCAAATGAAGGATATGATGTTACTGCAGTTGAGCTGGTTAAGCATAATCTAGGTGTTTTAAAATCAAAAGGAAGCACTGTAAAAGCATATCAAGGAACAGCATTAGATTTATCAAGATTTAAAGAGAATACTTTTGATATGACCTTAGTGTTTGGACCAATGTATCATTTATACACCCTTGAAGATAAGGTGAAAGCACTACAAGAAGCAAAAAGAGTAACTAAGCTTGGCGGAGTTATTTTAGTAGCTTATTGCATGAATGAATATAGCGTATTAACCTATGGCTTTAAGGAAAACAATATTAGAGCAAGTATTGAAAATGGAAAGTTAAGCGATGATTTTCATGTAATATCAGAGCCAGAAGATTTATATGATTATGTAAGGCTTGATGATATTAATAAGATAGTTGAAGAAGCAGGACTTAAAAGAATAAAAATAATTGCAGCTGATGGACCAGCTAACTATATGAGACCGACTTTAAATGCTATGGATGAAGAAACATACAAACTTTTTATTAAGTACCATCTTTCTACTTGTGAGAGACCAGATCTATTAGGAGCAAGTGCCCATACAGTAGATATTTTGAGAAAAGAATAAGGGGAACAAAATGATGATAAAAGAAATTGAAGTACGTAGAAGTATAAGAAAATATATTGATAAGCCAGTTGAGGACGAAAAAATAAATGAAATACTAGAAAGTGCAAGGTTAGCTCCATCAGGAAACAACACACAACCTTGGCATTATATTGTGGTTAAATCAGAAGAAATGAGACAAAGAATAATGGAGGCTTCTCATAATCAGAAATGGATGATGACAGCTCCTGTTTTTATTGTAAGTGTTGCTGATGTGCGATGCAGAATAAAAGAAGACATAAGAATTGATGATGATAGTTCAGAAGATGAAGTGAAAAGAATAATTAGGGATACAGCAATTTCAACAGGCTATATGCTTCTACAAGCTAATAATTTAGGCTTGGGAGTTTGTTGGGTTGCAGAGTTTACACAAGAAGAAATTAGACCAGTATTAAATATACCTTCGGATAAATATGTAGTTGGAGTTATAACAGTTGGTTATTCAGATGAAGCTCCGAAACCTCGTCCAAGAAAAAACATTGAAGATATAGTGCATTACGAAATTTGGTAATAATAAAAATAACCCATGAAAATAGTCTTTTTAGAGTCTA